>JALSWC010000130.1 GCA_027060825.1 Sulfurimonas sp. | reverse complement strand
TATTTTTTCAAAGAAATTACTTTACTTTTTTCTTCAATAACAGGTTGGGCTTCAACCTCAACAATCTCCTCTGGCGTAGTAAGCATAAACTGTGATGAAATACTGCTCAGTATATTTTTAAGCTGTTCATCCTTCTCTTTATAGATGCGTTCTATCTTCTCTCTCTCTTCTATAAGCATACGCTCTTTTTGGTCACGAAGCGTTCTTGTCTCACCCTCTAGCGTATTGACACGAGCCTCTAATTTTGCATTTTGTTCTTCAAGATATTTATAATATCTCTCATTACTCAGAGAGCTTTTTCGTGTTGGTGTTGCTCTTTTTGGTGCTTGCTTTTGTTCACTACTATCCACCACAACCATCTTCACCCCATTTTCAACAATACTCTGTAATGAACCTCTTCGTATTCGGTTATGTATTGCCTCTTTTGAAATGCCAAAATACTCTGCAGCTTCTGCTACTGTCATATTTTTCACAATTATCTCATATTGTCAAACACAAGAGGTGCTTCCCAATCCCCTTCTCTGACCATTTTCATGACCTTTTGCAAATCATCAAGTTTCGCCCCTTTTACACGAATAGAATCACCCTCAATCTGTGCTTGCACTTTTAGCTTCATCTTCTTAATCTCTGCGACAATTTTTTTCGCCTCTTTAGACTCAATATAATCAACCACTTTAAAAGTTGCCTTTCTAGTCCCACCACTTGCATCTTCCACACGCAACTCATCAAGCACCTTTGAAGAGAGTCCTTGTTTGAGTAATTTTGCTATAACTATATCTTTAAGAGCATCGAGTTTGTTATCACTTGAAGCAATAAGCACTAAAACTTTCTCTTTCTCTTTAAAATTGACTTCATAAGTCGTACCCTTAAAATCATAACGGTTTGATACTTCTCTATCTACCAAGTTTATTGCATTTTTCATATTTTGCATATCTATTTTTGCTGTTATATCAAATGAGTGTTCTTTTGCCATCTTTAAAAACCTTATATATTTTGCTAACAATTATAACACTCTCGTTTGTAAATCATTATAAAATTTACCATTCTTAGCTACTATTTCATAAAAATAGGGGTATAAAATTATGAAAGAAGTATCAATAGAGAAAAAACTAAACAAACGAGAGACATATAAAGCACGCTTAAAGCCTTATGACTACTTTGCTGAATTTGAAAATATAGACTTTGACTCTTTAGGAGAGGGAGATAGATACTATCTCCAAGATTTTGGCATCTTTACCACAGATTTTTTAGAGGGTGAATTTACTATAAGAATAAGAAATGCAGGTGGTGAGATAACTCCCCAGCAATTTGCCCATATTGCTCAAGTTGTCAAAGAGTATGATCTTACACTTGTAATGACTGCACGAGCTGGTTTTCAAATTCATAATGTCGAATCAGACAACATCCTAGAGATATGGAAAAAGTTCAATGAAAAAGGGCTTACCACATGGCAGAGCTTTGGTGACAATATTCGTAATATTGTGGGTGATGTCTATGATGGTGTAGGAAAATATGCAAAAATTGAAACCATTTCACTTATTCAAGAGATGCAAGAGTATATAGTAAAAAATCCAAAATATGTAGGAATGCTCCCTCGTCGTGTGAGTGTTGGAATTTCTG
>JALSWC010000129.1 GCA_027060825.1 Sulfurimonas sp. | reverse complement strand
TTGTTTCTTGAATTAAGGCATATGTGTGTGATACTCGTCTATAGAGGATTAGACCTTTTGCTTCTAATTCTTCTATCTCTTGTTCAATATTTAAAGAATCTAAAAGAGCAAGATTTAAAGTCGTCTTATCTAATTGAATTAGATTTTCAAGTCCAAAAGTAGAAATTAGAGCGATAGATTTTATAATTTGTTGTTGTGGGAAAGTTAATATGTTTGCACTGTCTAAATATTCATTGGCTAGTTTCCATGACTCTTTATCGACCATATTGACTGTATATGCATTAGAAATATAGTTAATATAATCAAAGAGCATATCAAGTGTGTAAAGTGAACCATCATCTAAATTTTTGTTTATAAAACTTTGAAATGAATAAGGTTCTTGTGCAGATAAAAAAGAGAATACTGAACGCTGGTTTTGGAAATGTTTTGAGAATATATGAAATAAAGTTAAAGATGAAAATGGATGAAGTGGAGCTAGTTTTCCTAATGATGTTGCATCCACTGGTATTCGTTTATTTGGTAAATTATCTTTATATGTATTAAAGATAGAAGAAACTTTATCAGTAACACTTTGGAGTGCTTTTACATCATCAATAGTAATAGCTTCTTCAAAAATATGCATTAGCTCGTAAAAATCATCTTGAAAGATTATATTGTCAAAACGACCTTGAATTTTGTCCCACTCAGTAAATGACAAATGTGTTGTATTTTGCACATAGTCTTTAAAGCTTTTATGAAGTGCTACAACAAGTCGAGCATTATTTTGTTTATTTACATACTCAGAAAGATCTTGTAAAGCATGAATATCTGAATCTAAATATTTTTCAGAAGCATATTCAATTACCTTACCTAGTTCATCAATTAAAATAAGTAACCCTGTATAGCCTAGCTTTGTCACTTCTTTGTTAAGTATTTTTAATAAAAGAGTGAATGAAGTGTCAGCATTAGATTTAATGAACTCATGTGTTGCTTTTAACTCCTTAAACTCCAATAATGTTGCAATAAATGATTTCTTAAAAGAAATATGCTCACCAACAACTTTAATACTGAAGAAACCTTTCTTTTTATTACCAACAAACTTTTGGTACTTTTCATATATTTCGGCATCTTTTTCTTCTAATTTATCAACACATACTTTAAGTTTTTTATCTTTACTAAGCAGTGCATCTAAGTAAATTAGCAGTGAAGACTTACCTGATCCAAATGGCCCTGTAATAGCGATAGAGTTAGAGGTATTTGTCACAAATATACGACGTAAAGCTTGAATAGATGAAGTTGAAAGTATGTATGAGTCACAGTTTGTATCAAATATTATATTTGAAGAACGCTGGAAATTTGTAGTAATATTTATAAAATTTGAGTATTTCAAGTTCTATCCTGTCTATACACATTTTCAAGAGCTTTAGTTAAGTCTTGTCTATTGTTTATATATATTTGTTTAATGCCTGCTGCTTCTTGATATACAATCTCTCCATTAGATAAGTCACTTAACTTCTCTAATTTCTCTAATAACTTTTCCTCTGTTAAACCTAAAGTATATTGTAAGCTCATTTTTCCATATTGTAAATCTTTAACTGAAATTGTATTTTCTCTGTTTTCTCTAATAAAATATAAAAAAATAT
>JALSWC010000128.1 GCA_027060825.1 Sulfurimonas sp. | reverse complement strand
TATACTTTAAGTGTTACGCCATCAGCGAGCATTTTCTCATATTCAGGTGATGATTCACCTAACATTAGTTTCATACCATCTATTTTAAATGGAGGAATATCAAAACCACGAGGTGGTGGAGATTTCGTAACCATACCTGCATCATCGTACATACCACCATGACAAGCACATAAAAAGTTCTTTTTATCTGGACGGTATCCAGGAATACAACCAAGGTGTGTACAAAGTCCAACACAGACCATATAGTACTCACCACCAATTTTAAGAAGTCTCTTCTTATCCATTGCTTCTGTTGTTTTACCAGTGATTTCACTCATATTTTTATTTTCAGTATCTAACATCTCTTTAGATTGCTTCAGAACAAAAATAGGCTTTCCTCTCCATTTTTCCACTACTAATTCATTCTCTTTATATTCTGACATATCAAGAGTAGTAAATCCCGCTGCTTTTACACTTGGAAGTGGGTCCCAAGATCTTTTCATCGCATAGAGCGATGCAACAGCACCAACTCCAGCAACAGCACCAAATGCTTTCCCCATAAAACCTCTACGGCTACTATTTTTCATATTTCTTACCTGTTGTGAATTTTCAGTATCTATTATATACCAAATAAGTTGTAATTACTTATAAATTTAAGCTATTTTTTATAAAAGAAGCGATTTTGTTACAATTCTTATCAATTTTTTTATATTTAATCAGAGAAATATTACTAATTATTTTATTTAGCTTACTTTTATTATATTCATAGATGATTGGTATGGATAATTTTTCAAAAAGAGGAATAAACTCCTCTGTATAATCTTCTCTTTGGAAATAAATAGGCTTTGCACCCGTTGCTAAAGAGTCTAAAATGGCTTGGGGCGAAGCACTCAAAAGAATTTCACTGCGTTTAATCATTGCCTCATACTCATCAAATTCAAAATTATTAGGAAATTTCTCCTCTAACATCGCTTCATAATCAAGAAAATAGTAAAAACCTAGTTGTAAATGAGGATGTAAATCTTCAATAAAACTGAAATATTTTTCTAAATCTTTTTCGTAGTCATCATCTCCAAAAAAATAGCTTAGTTTCACATCTTTTTTGAAATTACCAAAGTATTTTTCATCTACAACTACAGAATTACAAACACCTTCACCCTCTAAATAGGGAGAAATTAAAAACTCATTTTCTGCTTTAGTATCATCTTTATTATCACTTATGCGAATAAAAGATGAAAAATAGTTTCGCATATCTTCAAGCATCAGAGGATTTGCTTCCTCTGAATCAAAAATAAGCTTATCTCCATTCTCTGCAATTTGAGGAATATTTCGCACCACATCAATACCTACACACTTTTCAATTCCAAAATTACGAGCCTCTTGAGCAATTCTATAATCACTCGTTAAAAGTGTTATATCTTCATCTTTTAAACAGTTTAAAATAGCTGATGCACGACGAAACCTATCTAAACCTATACGGTGTCCAGTATGTACATAGTAAAAAGTTTTCATTATTTTCTTCCTGCCATTTTTATATAAATATGTAAAATCTCAATCGCAGCAGGAGTAATTCCAGAAATATTCATGGCTGCTTGAAGCGTTGGAGGATTAAACTCAGCAAGTTTCTCTTGCACTTCAGTTGAGAGTCCACTTACCCCTGTAAAACTAAAGCCCTCGGGAATTTTAATTTTAAGATATTTTTTCATTCGCTCTATCTCTTGGCTCTGCTTGTCAATGTAACGAGCATATTTTCCCTCAACAAGAATCTCCTCTTTAATGTAATCATCAAATTTTTCAAATTCAGGAACAATTTGAAGCATTTTCTCTACTGTAAAACTTTTACGAGCAACAAGTTGTTGTGCAGTTGAGACATCTTTGAGGACAGCTTCATCCATAGATTCTAAAAGTGCATTAAACTCTTTGTTTGGTGTAAATTTTATCTCTTCTAATCTTTTTGCCCCATACTTTATCTGGCTATCTTTTGTTTTCACTTCTTCATAAAGTGCATCAGGAACCAATCCAAGTGCATGCCCATAGTGAGCCAGACGAGTATCTGCACTCTCTTCACGCAAAAGAAGTCTATACTCTGCACGACTTGTAAACATACGGTAAGGCTCATTTGTTCCTTTTGTGACCAAATCATCTATAAGCACACCAATGTATGCCTCATCACGGCGTAAAATAAGTGGCTCTTTTTCGTCTAAAGCAAGAGATGCGTTTATTCCTGCCATCATACCTTGTGCAGCTGCCTCTTCGTATCCTGTTGTTCCATTTATCTGACCAGCAAGATATAAACCTTTTATCTTTTTTGTCTCTAGCGAATGTTTTAGCTCACGAGGATCCACAAAATCATACTCAATAGCATAGCCATAACGCACAATTTTTGCATTTTCCATTCCTACTACAGAGTGAATCATATCTCTTTGCACATCAGGTGGAAGAGAGGTACTCATACCATTTATGTAACACTCTGTATTGTCCGATGTTTGAGGTTCTATAAAAAGATGGTGTCTCTCTTTATCTGGAAATTTATCTATTTTATCTTCAATAGATGGGCAGTATCTTGGAGATTTTCCAGCAATTTGTCCTGTAAAAAGTGGTGCACGGTAAAAATTTGACTCAATAATATTGTGCGTACTTTCATTTGTATAAGCTATAAAACATGGAAGTTGGTTTTTCGTTTTTTGAAATTCCTCTCTATCTGTACGAAATGAAAAAGGATTTGGCAATGCATCACCAGCCTGTTCTTCCATTTTATCAAACTCAATAGTAGAACTATCAACACGCGCACATGTCCCCGTTTTCAAGCGTGCCATATTTAGCCCACAATCTTCTTTAAGTGAAGCACTAAGTCCAACACTTGTCTGCTCACCAAATCGTCCACCAACTTGTTGAATCTCTCCAACATGAATAATTCCATTTAAAAAAGTTCCACTTGTAATAATGACCTTTTTTGCTCTATACTCATTTAAAAGTGCTGTTTTTACCCCTTGTATAGTCTCATCTTCAACAATCAGCGATAAAACCGTATCTTGTGCTAAATCTAAATTTGGCGTATTGAGAATAACATTTCTTGCAATAATTCTATATTTATCCATATCAATTTGCGCACGACTTCCTCGAACAGCAGGACCTTTAGTTTGATTTAAAATCCGAAACTGTATCCCAGCTTCATCAGTAATCAAGCCCATTTCACCACCAAGAGCATCTATTTCACGCACAAGATGCCCTTTTGCTAAACCACCTATAGCAGGGTTACATGAAGTAGCCCCTACATTTTCTGCAAGCATTGAAACCAAAAGCGTTTTATTTCCCATACGAGCAGCAGACAAAGAGGCTTCTATACCTGCATGACCACCACCTACTACTATTACATCATAATTCATACATTAATCCATTTTATTATCTTAATGCGAATTTTATCATATTTGAGTATCATTAGACTATATAATTAAAAGGATTTTTTTGTTTACAGGTTTAATAAGAGAGATTGCTACTGTAAAAAGTTTCGTAGGTAGCACCCTCACCATCAAATCAAATTATAAAGCACATTTAGGTGATTCCATTGCTATTAATGGTGCCTGTCTTACCGTTGTAAAAGTAAATAATGACGGTTTTAGTGTAGAACTCTCACCAGAGAGTCAAAAACTTTTAGCAATAGAAAACTATAAAGGTGAAGTACACATTGAACCTGCTATGGCAATGGGAGATAAATTTGAAGGGCATATTGTGCAAGGACATGTCGATACTATTGGTGAAATTGAAGCTATAAAAAACAACGGAAACTCTTTTGATGTTTTTGTGAAAGTAAAAAAAGAGTTTATTACCTACATTGTACCAAAAGGTTCTATCACCATAGATGGGGTAAGCCTCACTGTTAATGATGTAGATGCAAACTCTTTTCGCCTAACCATCATTCCACACACCATGAAAGAGACCCTCTTTAAAAGCTACAAAAAAGGTTCTCGTGTCAATGTAGAGACCGATATGTTTGCCCGTTATGTTGCACACATCATAAACCATCAAAAGTCATCTTCGCTCTCATGGGACGAAATAGATGCCATTAGTACAAGTTACTAGGTCGCAACATTAAAAATAAAATACTCAAAGATATATTTGGACACAATAGTTTCCGTGAACTTCAAGAAGAGGGAGTTGATGCCATTTTAAATGGACAAGATTTGCTTATGATACTTCCAACAGGAGGTGGAAAAAGTCTTGTATTTCAACTCCCTACCATGATGATGGATGGGCTCACTATTGTCATCTCTCCTCTTATAGCCCTTATGCAAGACCAAGTCTCAGCACTTAAAGCACAAAACATCTCTGCAGAGATGCTCTCCTCGGCACAAAATTATGATGAGGTGCAAGATATTATTGCTCTTGCGTTTAGTGGCAGTTTAAAGTTTTTATACCTCTCTCCTGAACGATTAAACAATGGCTCAACCATAGATATGCTTCGTAATCTCAATATAAACTTTTTTGTTATTGATGAAGCCCACTGTATTAGCCAATGGGGGCATGAATTTCGTAATGATTATCGTGCTTTGGGGAATTTAAAAGCAAATTTTCCAAACACAACTATCGCTGCGTTTACAGCAACCTCAACAGACAATGTTACAACAGACATCATGCGTGAACTGCGTTTAGAAAACCCCCTACTTCTTAAAGGAAAGATATTTCGTAAAAATATCTTTATCTCCACAGAGAGACGCATAAGCAACGGCTACGCACAACTCAAGAACTTTCTACTACGGCATAAAAACGAGAGTGGCATCATCTATGTAAGCTCTCGTAAAAAGGCAGAAGAGTTAAGTAACCATCTCAATCAAAATGGTTACAAATCACTCGCTTATCATGCAGGATTACCACAGCATGTGAGGGAACAAAACTTTAAAATATTTGTCAATGATAAAGTCAATATTATGGTTGCTACTATTGCCTTTGGCATGGGAATAGATAAAAGTGACATCCGTTTTGTGGTGCATATGTCTCTACCAAAATCACAAGAGAATTACTACCAAGAGATTGGGCGTGCAGGGCGTGATGGGGAAGATAGTGAAGTTCTTTTACTCTTTAATGCAGGCGATATGGCACAGCACAAACACTTTCTTACAGAGATTACAAATGAAGAGTACAAAGAACATCTTGAGAAAAAAATAGAGAAAATCTACAAATACGCCACAAGTGAAATATGTTTTCATAAGCAATTAGCCGAATACTTTAATGACACCCTTGATGCATGCCAAAATCGTTGCGATAACTGCCTGAGTTCTGATGATGTAAGAAGAGAGATTACAAAAGAGGCACAGATGATTTTAAGTGCTATCTACAAAACCAACCAAGGCTTTGGAAAGAATTATATCATAGACATTTTACGAGGTTCAAAAGAGCAAAAAATCTTAGCAAATAGAGCTGATAAACTCTCTGTTTATAACATTGGTGAACATCTTAGTAAAAAAGAGTGGTTTGTCATTGTTGAGCGTCTTTTAGAGTTAAAAGTTATAACACTTGGAGAGTTTAGCGTTTTAAAACTCACACAAGATGCCATAGCCATTTTAAAATCTCAAAAAACAGTAGATATAAAATCTTCAAGAATGCAAGTAAACACAAAAACCAAAGCCATTAAACAAGAAAAAGAGTTTACCTATGATGAAGAGCTTTTTGAAAAACTCCGTCAAAAACGGAGTGAACTTGCAAATGAACTAAGCGTTCCTGCCTACATCATTTTCAGCGACAAGACCCTCAAACATTTAGCAGATGATATGCCGACAAACAAAGAGGAAATGCTTGAAGTAAACGGTGTAGGAGAGAAAAAATTCGCACAATTTGGAGAGGCTTTTTTAGAGGTTATTAATTAAGCTTCATTTTCAT
>JALSWC010000127.1 GCA_027060825.1 Sulfurimonas sp. | reverse complement strand
GTAGGGCGAATAGCCTCATGTGCCTCTTGTGCATTTTTTGATTTTTTATTATATGTTTTTGGCTCTTTTGGAAGGTATTTTTTTCCAAATTTATTTTCAATTATTTCACGAACTGCACCAACTGCCTCTTGTGCTAAGTTGAGTGAATCGGTTCTCATATAAGTAATGACCCCTGAAGTTCCATCTGGTGTTCGCACACCCTCATAGAGTGTTTGAGCCACCATCATTGTCTTTTTCGGTGTAAATCCAAGTTTACTTGAAGCTGTTTGTTGGAGTGTTGAAGTCATAAAAGGTGGTGGCGTAGAACTTTTACGCTGTTTTGTCTCTATTTTTGCAATGATAAAGGCATCATTTTTGACACTTTGGGTGATTGCATCTGCTGATTCTTTGTTTTTAATAGAGAGTTTCTCTATTTTTTCACCCTTATGTTTTATAAGGTTTGCATCAATATTTGTTTTAAACGCAGTGTCTATGCTCCAATACTCTTGAGGAACAAAAGCTTTAATCTCACGCTCTTTATCTACTACAAGCTTGAGTGTTGAGCTTTGAACACGCCCACCACTGAGACCTTTTTGGATTTTTGATGCTAAAAGAGGAGAGAGTTTATACCCTACTATTCTATCAAGCAGACGGCGAGCTTGTTGTGCATTTACCATATCCATATCTATTTTTCTTGCTGATTCAAGGGCATGTTTTATGGCAGTTTTGGTAATTTCATGAAAAACAATACGAGGAAGTTCTAGTGGGTCTTTTTTTATAGCATGGGCAATATGCCACCCTATGGCTTCACCCTCGCGATCCTCATCGGTTGCGATATAGATAATGTCTGCTTTTTTAGCTTTTTCGCGTATCTCTTTTACAGTAGGTGCATTCTCTTTTGCTACAGAGTATTTAGGCACAAGTTCATGTTTTTCTTCATCAAGAGTAATTCCAAAACGGGATTTTGGTAAATCTCGAATATGCCCTTTTGATGCAATAACATCATACCCTTTTCCTAAAAAGTTTTTGATAGTACGGGCTTTTGCAGGTGATTCAACAATAATTAATTTCAATTCTTTTTCCTATATATATAGTAGAGTAATTTGTTTTTTGATTGTGGAAGTGTAGCTAAAAAAGATTAAATTGTGAAAAATTAACATTCAAGTTTTTTACAAAGTCTCTTTTTTACTTTTAAAAAGCTCTCTTCTTTGAGTGTTGCGATAAATCTAGAACCTTTTATGAGTGAACTATCTACGGCTGTTAATTTTGGAACGACAATAACGGAGTCTTTTTTTAAATGACCATCACAAATATCTTCATTGCTAATGACAATTCCATCTCTTTGCAGATTACTTGTCAATGGTAAAATTAAAAAATCATTTTTATCTATCTCTTGTAAAACAAGAACAGGACGACCTTTTGCTTTTGTGAAATCAGAGTAAGGCATTAAAATATAATAAATACTACCTACCATTTAGAATAATCCTCATTTTCATCGTCAAAGTTGTTTTTACTTAAACCGATGGCAATTTTCCCAAAATTATTAAGTTCATTATCACTCCAATAACTCCATTCCTCTTGTATGTTTTGTATTTTTTTATATTTTTCGTAATCCATAACAACTACAAAAGGTTTTTCTCTTTTTGTTATAAGCAAGTCTTCGCGTAAAGCTTCTTGTAGTCGTATGGAATTTTGTTTAATCTCAGATGCTGATATTGAGTGCATAAAATATCCTTTTGTCTATTTTGTACATTATAACTATTTAGTACAATAAATGTCAAATTTAATAAAATTTACAACTTTTTCTAAAGTATTTTTTTTGATGACCGATTTAGTCTGCATCTAGGGCATGGAAGCCTCAAGATAAAATTAAAAAATACAAGAGCGAAAGGCTCTTCCATAGAAAAGGATTTATTATGGGTTTTAGAATCGATACAAATATTGCTGCAATGAATGCGCATCGTAATGCTGTACAAAACAATGTTGCTTTGGACAAATCACTTCAAAGATTGAGTTCTGGTCTTCGTATTAACACGGCTGCAGATGATGCTTCTGGTCTTGCTATTGCAAATCAATTGAAAGCACAAGCAACTGGTCTTGGTCAAGCTATTAGAAATGCAAATGATGGGATTGGGGTTATGCAAACTGCTGATGGTGCTCTTAATGAGTATGAAAATATCATTAATACAGTACGAACAAAATCAATTCAAGCTGCTTCTGATGGTCAAAATGCTGACTCTCGTAAAGCTATTCAATCTGACATTAGTAAACTAATGCAAGAGGCAAATAATATTGCAAAAACTACCTCATTTAATGGTCAAAAATTACTTAATGGTAGTTTTCAAGATAAATCATTTCAAATTGGTGCATATTCTAATGAAACAGTGGGTATAAATATTGGAAATACACAAATAAATACTATTGGTCGTCATGTGGATACTACAGGGAGTGTGGCTGTTGATACTAAAGCATTGACATCAGCAGGAGAATTAACAATTAATACAGATGCACTTACTGCTGCTGTAAATGTTGGAGCTACTTCTGCTGATTTAGGTAAAGCTGGAGATACTGTAAGTATTGCACATAGTGCTGATTCTGCTTGGGCAAAAGCAGTAGCTATTAATGCTATATCTAATAAAACTCAAGTAACTGCAATAGCTTCTACAGAAGTAGATGGTAAAGCTGTTACATCTGGTACAATTAGTGCAGGTCAGTTGAAAATTAATGATATAGATATTGGAAAAGTTAATGTAAAAGCTAGTGATTCTAACTCTGCACTGCTAAATGCTATTAATGCACAAACAAGTAAAACAGGTGTTGTGGCTACTAATGTGGGTGGAGCGCTTGTATTACATTCAAATGATGGTAGTGATATAAAAATTTCTGGTGGTTCTTCTGTTTCTGCTATAGATGGTCTTGCAGTGAAAGTAAATACAGGTGATATTACATTAGTTTCTGATCATACTGTACATATATCTGCTGGTGCTTCTCATGTTGGTTTTGCAGTAAGTGCAAAACTTTCTAAAGAAGTAAGTAGTACACTAAGTAAAATTGATGTAGATACAAAAGGTGGTGCTGAAAGAGCTATTCGTACAGCAGATGCTGCATTGAAACAAATTGATGCAATCCGTTCGAATCTTGGTTCTACACAAAATCAGCTTTCATCAACTGTAAGAAATATCTCTGTTACACAGGTAAATGTTACAGCTGCTGAATCTCAAATTCGTGATGTTGACTTTGCTGCAGAGAGTGCAAACTTTGCAAAACATAAGATACTTGCACAGTCTGGTGCGTATGCTATGAGTCAAGCAAATGCTGTACAAAAAAATGTTATGAGACTTCTTCAATAATTAGTCTTTTATAAGTGGAATGAACTTTGCTTTTTAGTTTTAAAAAGCAGGTTCATTTATGAGTATATATAGTAAAAATATAGCAGCGTTAGAGAGTGTAAACGCAGAGTTAGTCACAAAACTTTCCCAAATAACTACCAATGAAAAATATGAAGTTTTCGCAAGTGGGCATTATGCTGATGCAAATATTCTCGACAAAGAGACAAATTTGTTTATGTATGAAAAGCGACCAATTGATGAGATAGAAGAGACTTATATAGAACTTATGAAAGAGTATAGTCTCTATAAGATTATGTATATTTACGGCATTGGGAATGGGTATCTTATAAACATGCTTACACAAAATCAATTTCACAATTTTATTTATGTTTTTGAACCAGAATTAGAGTTACTTTACATTGCCCTTAATCTTACAGATATTTCAGAAGATATAGCTTCTAAGAGGGTTATACTCATTCATACACAAGATTTTGATTCTGTTTCATTTAGACGCATTGTTGAAGGTTTAGCCATTGTTCATCTTAAAGCTTATGATTTACGATTAAATGGAGTATTTTATAATAGCTATATAGATGATATAAAAAAAGTAAACCAAGATATACTGAAGATTTTTAGATACTATTTAGTTTCAACTGGAAATGATGCTACTGATGAACTTTTAGGTTTAGAGCATTTTGTTCAAAATTTACCACTTATGTTAAAAAATCCTCAACTAAATAATCTTGTGCATAAGGGAAAAAATAGTGATACAGCCATTATTGTAGCAACGGGACCTTCTCTTTCAAAACAGATTCCTCTTTTAAAAGAGATTCAAAAT
The DNA here is from genome assembly GCA_027060825.1 of Sulfurimonas sp. Taxonomy (GTDB): domain Bacteria; phylum Campylobacterota; class Campylobacteria; order Campylobacterales; family Sulfurimonadaceae; genus Sulfurimonas. The sequence continues at coordinate 1,707 of JALSWC010000127.1, read as the reverse complement.
TATGTGACTATTATTGCTGCTGATGCTAGTCTGCCTGTCCTTGAAAAAGAGAATATTAAGCCTGATATTGTAACTACCATCGAGAGGACTGCAAGAACGGGTGAATTTTATGAGCATACAACACCAGCATTTCAAAAAGATATAGTATTTGCTTTGACTGCCATTGTTGCACAGGAGTTACTTGATAATATTAAAGAGGGGCAATTACAGTTAAGTATGCGACCAACAGGTTGGCACTATGCCTATATGGAGCTTGAAAAATATGGATATTTAGGACTTGGAATGAGTTCTGCAAATATGGCATTTGAACTTGCAAGTAGTATGAAATTTAAGCAAATTCTTATAATAGGGCAAGATTTAGCGTATGCTAAAGATGGAAGAAGTCATGCTGAGAATCATATATTTGGCAATGATGAGATTAAACAAAAAGCGTATGATGAATATACCCAAGCGTATGGAGGGGATGGCGAAGTTCGTACGACAAAAGTTTGGAAGATGTTTTTAAATGGCTATGAGAACACTGTTGCACAAAATAGAGAGAAAGGGGAAACTTTTTTAACCATTAATGCAACAGAGGGTGGAGCAAGAATAAAAGGGACAATAGAGATGCCTTTTGCTAAAGCAGTTGAAAACTATGTTACAAAAGAGCAGATAAAAGAGAAAATAGTGTTAGATTTACCTTCAGAAGAGCTTTATGAAGAGCATATGCTTCAGGCAGTAGAGAAGCTTGCTAAGGCAATAGAGATGGGTAAAACTATGAAACGCAGTGTAAAAAAACTTTTAAAAATACTTACAAAAGTTATAAGGAAATATAAAAAGTATCCTATTGAAGATATTCATCTTTATGCCAAAGAAAAAGAACTAATAAAAATAGTAGATAAAATAGCAGTAAGTAGAGATTTATACTATAATGGAGAGTTTAAAACATTTTATGAGTCATTAATCTCTCCGTTGCTTACCCATTTAGAGTATGACATAGCTTACTGGAGTCTTCAAAAAGAGACAACAAAAAAAGATAAAATACATAAAGAGTGGAAAATGATACTTTTTCATCATGAGTGGGCATATAGAATTTTAGTCAATGTTGATGCTATTTTGGAAATAATTGAGCCTAGAGAGGCAGAGTTAAAAGAGATGATAAAGAAGGAGATTGAGTGAAACTTAAAAAATTACCAATAGGCATATCAACCCTAAAAGATATACTTCAAGAAGAGTATATTTATGTTGATAAAACAGCGTTAGCACAAGAACTTATAGAAGATGGAAGGTATTACTTTCTCTCTCGTCCTAGGAGATTTGGAAAGTCTCTTTTTCTTGATACGCTGAGAACTATATTTGATGGAAATAAGGAGATTTTTAAAGGTCTGTATATCTATGAAAATGGGTATGAGTTTGCAAAGTATCCCATAATTCGTATCTCTTTTAATAGTGGAGATTTTAGCTCAAAAGAGGCTTTTCGTAAAAGAGTTACTACTATATTGGATGATAATCAAGAAGATTTAGAGATTACATGCCCAAAAGAGTTTACAACTGATGATTGTTTTGGTAGGCTTATTCGAGAAGCCTATAAAAAATACAAGCAAAAAGTAGTAATCCTAGTAGATGAGTACGATAAACCAATTTTAGACAATATAGAAAACCCAGAAGTAGCAAGAGTTATGAGAGATGAATTAAAAAACTTTTATAGCATTATTAAAGGTGCTGATG
>JALSWC010000126.1 GCA_027060825.1 Sulfurimonas sp. | reverse complement strand
ACTTCTGATGTTTTATACTTTGAACCAATTGATTTTGAACATGTTCGAGAAGTCATTGAAAATGAAAATCCAGATGGAATTATTGTCCATTTTGGTGGACAAACACCACTAAAACTTGCAGATTCTCTTACAAAAATTGGTGCAAAAATCATTGGTACGCCTTCTTCTGTTATTGATTTGGCAGAAGATAGAGAACAATTCTCTGACTTTGTCAATAAATATGGACTCAAACAGCCAGATAATGGTCTTGCACGCACAAAAGAGGAGTCTTATGTAATTGCTGAAAAATTAGGCTTTCCTGTGCTTGTTCGTCCTTCATTTGTTCTTGGTGGTCGTGGTATGCGTATAGTTTATTCTGAAGATGAACTCCGTCAATATATGGACTTAGCCGTTTCAGTTTCACATAATGCACCAGTTTTGATTGATAAATTTTTAGATCAAGCGATTGAACTAGATGTTGATTGTATTTCTGATGGAGAAAATGTTTACATTGGTTCTGTTATGCAACATATTGAAGAGGCAGGTATTCACTCTGGAGACTCTGCTTGTTCACTTCCTCCTGTTAATTTAACAGATTCCATGATAGAAAAAGTGGAACAACAAACAAAAACAATTGCACTAGGACTTGGTGTTCGTGGACTTATGAATGTACAGTATGCAATTTATCAAAATGAGATTTACCTTATTGAAGTGAATCCTCGTGCATCAAGAACAGTACCATTTGTCTCTAAAGCAACGGGTATGCCTTTAGCAAAAGTGGCTACGCGTGTTATGATGGGTGAAAATCTTCAAAGTGCATTAGCATACTATGACAAATACAATATTGTAGAAGAGCATAACGGTCTTCGCCGTCCACGACTAAAAGGACATGTTTCTGTTAAAGAGGCAGTTTTTCCTTTTCATAAGCTCTATGGTGCAGATTTAGTTCTCTCTCCAGAGATGAAATCGACTGGTGAAGTTATGGGCATAAGTAAAAACTTTGGTGTAAGTTTTGCAAAAGCACAACTAAGTGCTGGAAATAAAATTCCAACAGGTGGCACTTGTTTCTTATCTTTTGTAGATACAGACAAGCAATATGCAGGAGAGATTGGTCGAGGACTTGTAAACCATGGTTTCAAACTTATGGCAACAAAAGGAACACAAAAAGCACTCGAAGATGCAGGTGTTGCATGTGACTTAGTTCTTAAAATTTCTGAAGGCCGTCCAAATATCGAAGATAGTATGAAAAATGATGAAATTGCTATGGCAATCAACACTTCTGATAATAACACAAGTAAAAAAGATGCTGTCGTTATTCGCCAAGAGGTACTTAAACGCAGCATACCATATTTTACAACATTAAGTGCTGCTAGAGCCCTTATTCTTGCTTTAGATGAGATGGAAGATGAGCAATGGACAACATCAACAGCACTACAAGATTTTCTGATATAACTCAAAAAATTATTCTTACCCAAACCGATACAACGGTTGGTTTTTTGTCCCAAAATGGGACAAAATTAGCACAAATAAAGTCTCGCCCACCAACGAAACAATTTATAAAAGTTTATAAAAACTTTAAGTCACTCTCTCTTAATAAAATACGCCTTCCAAACAAACAAAAAAATTATGTAAGACGAGCAAAGCAGAGTAGTTTTATTATTAAAACACAATCTTTTAGAGTAGCATCACCTACTCTACACTCAACTTTTTTACAAAATTTAAGTTGGAATTATTCTACATCTGCAAATGAAAGTGGTAAAAAATTTTTAAGAAACTTTTGTGAGGAAAAAGCTGATATAATTATAGAAGATAAAATAGGTTTATATGAGAACAAAGCATCAAAACTCTATAAAATCAATAATAAAAAGAGAGTGAGGTTACGATGACAAAACTTGTCCAAGCACTTTTAAGTGGTGTTTTTTTTACTTTTATCCTAGATTATTTCATTATTTTAGGAATACAAATCAATTATATTAGACCGCATAATATAAATGTTTTTTATAATATTTTATTTGTAGATCATCAAAATATATTTATATTTCTCTTTTTTACAATTATTATAGGATACTTGATTACCTATACAACAACAAAAAGTGCTCTAATAGGTGTTGGTACACTTTTTGTATTGGCATTTACAACACTCATCCCACCTATAGGTGAAAAAGTTGGTGCATTTATTTTACTTAAAAAAAATGTAACACTCAAAACAGCAAAATTTTCTTACCATGGCAATATCTATTATGATGGAAGAAATAAAATTACAATGTATGACTATAAACTCAAAAAGGTTATTATTCTCAATAAAAATCAAGTAATAGGAGAATACTAAATAAGTAAATTTTTAGAACATATCCTTATATAAATTGCTTTTTCTTCTCCTCTAATCTATCGTACATATCAAGCATATTTAGATAATCTTGATGCAAAGATGTGTCACACAAAAGCATCTCAGAGTCCAATACTTTAAGAGCTTTGAGTACCCTCTCTTGTGTATAAATAGTATATAAAGCCTTTTCATAATCACTAAAGTCCAGTCCAGACTCTTCCATTTTCACTATTTCTACTATGATATGACCGATGATATTTGTTCCATATTCAAGTAGTTCAAGGGCTTCTTCCATCTCACCGAGTGCAAAAAGTACCTGTGCCTTGAACTCTCTAAGTGTGAAATTATTTTTAAATATAACGCCAATATATTTTTCCATATTAAGAGACTCTTCCAACTGCTCTATCTCTATCATAACATCTTGTGGATTATAATCTTTGAAGTTAAGCACCATATCACGGATTCTTTTTCCATTATTTTTATTGTTATAAATCAAGTCTTCCATAGGATAAACTTCTGAAATAGTAGGAACAATAAGCTGACAAGAGTAAAAACCTAAATACTCATACTCTCTGATATAACTCTTTTTATTCATACTTTTTAAAATGTTCATTAAGTATGTATGTTCTTCTTTTGTACTCTCTCCCTTATAACTCCAAGGAGCATATTTAAAACTCTTTTTAGCACTTAAAAAGCCAAATCCGAGTTTTCCATTTGAGTCTATGAAGTGTGATTCTAGGTTAAAACTATCTGCAACTATACTCATATCAAATGTCGGTTTCTCAAAACTATCAAGATTATCTAAAGAACGCCCTTGCATAAGCTCCGTCATAGTTCTCTCCAAAGAGACTTCTAAAATAGGATGTGATCCAAAAGAGACAAAAAGAGTGCCTTTCTTTGGATTTATAAAAGAGATAGCGGTCACGGGAAACTTTCCACCTAAAGAGGCATCTAAAACTTCTACTATATAGCCTAATGCTCTTAACGATTCTATATCTTTATTCACTCTTGGAAATGACTCTATTAGCTCTTTTGGAAATTTAGGTAAAGCATAGCCATTTTTAATAATTTCTATTTTTGCATAGCGTTCAAAAATCTCACTCAATGCTTGAACTTGTGCTTCGAGAGGAGTATTCCCTGTTGCCAGACCATTACTTACATAAAGATTAGCAAGTATATTTATAGGAAAATAAACTTCCTGCTTTATATCTTGTTCTATAAAAGGAAGTGCTACTATTTTATCTTCATAATCACTATTAAAATCCACTAAGTCTTCATCACAAAGCTCTCCATCTTTATCATAAATAGCTCGTAACTCTTCATTTAAAAACTTTCCTCCAAACTCAAATGCCACTTCATCAGGATACTGTTTTCTCTGAGGAAGATAAAAGTCCATAAAAAAGTTATTTGTTTGAAGTCGCTCTATATACTCACCCAAAGCACTAGCCATAGAAGCTTCTGAGCATATACCTTTTCCATTTGAATATATATGCCTTGGTGCTTCTTTTGAAGTAAGATTAACAGAGTAGCAATTTTCAAGAGGATTTTTTTCTAAAGAAAATTGAGTTTCACAAGCCATATCGAACAAAGTTTTTTTCATTTTTGTAAGCGACTCTTCTAAAAGTGCATCTTTAGAGAGTAGTTCTAAAATAGACATATCCACCCCTCCTTTAAATTTAATTTATTTCTGATATACAAAATACCCTTCATAAAACTCTTCAATTTTCTAATATCCCATCTTTAAATCATTACCAACAATTGGAATTATCATTAAAGCTTTAAAGTCTAAGAATTATTCCATGTTGAGAAATAGTTTAGCTAAAATTAATATTTTCAATTTTATCAGCATATAAATATTTTTGTCTTAATGCTGCAACTTCAATAACTGCTGGAATAGTAACTCTATAAGCAGGCCCTGCAATATCAATTGCTGTCCATAATCCAGTAATTACCCATCCAATAGGACCTGTTAATATTGCCATAGTTCTTGTTAGTGCAGCATTTGCACCTAGACTTAAACCTCTGCCAAGAATTGCTTTTAAAATAGCATTAACAATAATTAAAGTTAGTTGGTATGATTTAAACCCTCCAGCTCTAAATATTGCTTGAAACATTCCTGTCAGAGCTTGCGGAGTAAATACTTGAGTATTTTTTAATCCTATACTATCTGCTAATTCTTTTAATTCTTCAGGTGACATTTTTTCTAAAGCATCCTCAAGAATTTTCATCAGTAAATTTGTTTCAATTTTTTCTGCACTAGATTTTTCATTGTAGTTCACTTTAAGTTTATCACAAACATCCATTAAGATTTCTTTATAAAGTACACCTTCTCCTAATCTCAAAATATTTACAAAACTATTACCACCAAACCTTTGTAATTCTTCAGCAATATCTTTCCAATATTTAACATGTTCAGGATTATATTTTTTGTAAGCATCAGATTCTGATAACTCTTCAGTATATCTTTTCTCACCATCCTTATCGTATATCAATGTTTCTATCAAATCATTCAAATCGGAAGACTCTAAATTTTGTAAAAATTCCAAATCATTATCATTACGGTATGCCATTTTATATTTCTCCTTTTCGCTATAACGGTCGTCATGAGCCATAATTTACCCTAACGGGAAAATTATTGATCTCCTCGTACTTGTTATACTTCTTGCAGTTTTTTTCTTAGAAATGCATTTATAATTGTTTGATATGGAACTTTTTGCTCACTAGCAAGTTTTTTGAAAAATAAGACTATATCATTATCTAGTCTTAGTGAAACAGGTATCTTTTTAGGTTCATAAAATCTACCACGAACTCCATCACTAAAATCATACTCATCCAACATTTCATAATCATCAAATTTTTCTCTTTCTTTAATGTTGTTCATAAAATATCCTTTCTTTTTGATTGGCTTTTCTTGCACTAATAATACGGATAATTTCTTCTCCATTTTCATCAAAAAACATATTTGCAACGACTAAGATTTTATCTTTTGTTGTTGTGCCTAATGTTATCCATCTCTCTTCAAAATAATCGAAACGATGGTCAAGTTTTGAGATGTGCATGGGATCTAAAAAGACTTCTTTTGCTTCCTCAAAAGACACTTGATGATTTTGTACATTTAATTTACTTTTTTCATCATTCCATTCAAATTTCAAAGTAAGCCTTTTTGTAAATATAACTTAATTATAGCAAAATTGTATTTACATTGTCAATTTTTGTGTTGTGAGTATAACGGTCGAAGCTGAGATCCATTAATGTATATTTCAGAAAATTCGCTTGCGATTTTCTGGAAGATACTTTGATGTGGGACTCCTGCAATTTGTTGTATGTAGCGTAGCGGAATACGACAAATGGTAGGTGTCCTATTTAGGGTTCAGCTTCGCCTTTGTACTCTTTTAAGTTCCACAATGGTAGCTAAACTTCTCTAGTTCTTCAAGCTTTTTTCGGCTAGGGTAATATATTTTTTACTATGTTTTGTTAGACTTTCAATAAACTTCTTTTCTATGTGCAATTCTAATGAGTGTAATCACTAAAATATCACTTTCTTTTAAATATACT
>JALSWC010000125.1 GCA_027060825.1 Sulfurimonas sp. | reverse complement strand
TAAAGATTTGGAGTGTAAAGAGGGAGAGGGTAAAAGTGCAGACGAAATAGATGTCCAAGAAGTTGCTCCTTGATTAAAAATAGATAATAATAAAAGCATAAAATGGTATTATTTCAAAAAAAAAAAATGAGTAAAAATGAAATATCTAATTATTCTAGTGTTAAGTGTCATAAATCTTTTTGCTATAGTTTCTATTGCTCCTGTAGAAATAGGGGATAAGCCAGGTTTTAGTGGTGTCGTAAAGGGTTCTTTAAATACAAAAAGAGGCAATACTGATCTAGATAATTATACAGCAGGAATGAAACTCTCTTATGATAATAATCAATCTTATTTAATGTGGGGTGAATTTAATTTTAGTTATGGTGAAGTGAGTGGAGTTAAAAATACAAATTTAACATTTACACATCTGCGTTATATCCATAAACTAGAACAAAATCTTGATTGGGAAGCTTTTGTTCAGTCTCAAAGCAATGAGTTTACTAAAGTAGGTGAAAGATTTTTAACAGGTGGAGGCTTACGCATTCATCTTGATAAAGAGCGTTATGGCAATTTATATTTTGGGCTTGGTGGTTTTTATGAATATTTGAGTTATACAACAACAGTGGATCCAAAAGAGAATAATATAAGAGGAAATTTTTATCTTGCGTATAAAAAAGAGTTTGCTACGGATTCTCAGCTTTCATATGTGGCGTATTATCAGCCAAAAGTCGGAGATATTAATGATTATATTATTTCAAATGCTTTTGAATTGAAAATATTGATTTATGAGAAGTTATATATTAGTTTTCGTATAAGTTACAATAAAGACGCAAAACCTGCACAAGGTGTTAAGAAGGTTGACTTTTCTCAAGCAACATCTTTTATTTATAAGTTTTAAAAAGAGGTCGTAAAAGACCTACTTTTTTAATGAAAAAACTAAAGTTTTTTCCCCTCATATTTTGCTTTTAATTTGAGGTACTCTTTATAATCATCATCTGAAATATTTTTTGATATAGATTTTGTAGAGTCATTCGCATTATTTGTTGCTGTATTTGATGAGTCTCTTAAGTCGTTTGAAATAGTCTTTGTAGAATCATTCGCATTTTTCGTTGCCGTGTTTGATGAATCTCTTAAATCATTTGAAACAGTTTTTGTAGAATCATTCATATTGTTAGATGTAGTTTTAGCCGCATCATTTACATCATGAGAAACTGATACTGCCGAGTCTTTGAAATCTTTTGTAGCCATAGCGGAGCTATCTTTAAAGTCTCTTGTAGTATTTGACATAGTATCTTTTGAGTCTTCTGAAACTTCAACAGTCGAATCTCGTAAATCTCTACTTACACCTGTAGTAGTGTCAGAACCACTCTTAACAGTAGCTACTTCACTCGTTTTTAAATCATCACTTGCTTTAACAGCTGTATCTTTTGCATCGTGACTTACATTTGTAACCGTTCTCTCCCCACTTTTTGAAACTTCTACACCACCATCGACACCAGATTTAAAAGAATCTTTTGCATCATGACTCATTGAAGTCACACCATCTTTCATATCTTTAAACATATCACCAAAACTAAAATTTGCCGATAAACTTGTTGTCAATGCTATAGCAGCAACCGCACTTACTAGTAATTTTTTTGTCATCATTTCCCCTTTTTGATTGAACCTTAAAACAACTATATCTCGTTAAAGCTAAAGAAAAACTTAATATTGAATAAAAAAATCTTATATTCTATACAAGTGTTTTTATACTTCACATATAATTATTTTTAATAGCAAATTATTAAAAAAATTGATATTTTTATATTTTTTAGTGCTATAATAGTTTCAAATACATAAAGGGGTTAGAATGAAGAAAGTGATATTAGGGGTATTGGTTTTAGGAAGTTTAGCATACGGTGCGCAATATACGAAAGCAGACAGAATCAAAGATATGCGTACAATGGCAGGAGCTATGAATACTATTGAAAGCGGTTTTTTCTATAATAATTATGAGACAGTGGCAGCTGGTGTTACAAAGCTATCAGATACCATTGAAAATGTAAAGCCACCTATTGAGGAGGAGACAGAAAAAAATCCTATGGCACGATATATGGATGGAAAGATTAAAATGACAAATAAAATTGTTAAAAAGATAAATCAAAAAGCACTTACTATTTTGCAAAGATTTAAAAGTGGAGACTCTTCTCAAGCTGTTCAAGCCTATACGAAAATTTTAGGACAGTGTATGAAATGTCATAGAGAAATTCGTCGCTGGTAATGTTTATGAAATATATATTATTTATTTTTCTTGCGTTTACATCACTCTTCGCAAATGAGTTGATACTGACGGGTACGGTTATTTCTAACAATAAAAAGATGATACCTGCACGATATATGGGGTATGTAAAAAAAATAAATTTTGAAGTTGGAGATAGTGTTAAGCGGGAAGATACTCTCTTTGAGCTTGAATCAGCAGAGTTCGATATTTTGGAGTCTCAAGCAAATTTGGCGCTTGAGCAGGCAAACTTGATGTTGGATGTCTATAAAACAAGGGTCAATGTCTTTAAGAAACATAAAAGACGATTAAGACAAAAAAAGAAAATGATGCCTACTATGGATTTTCGTGCAAATATGGAAGATTTGAATGAAAACATAGATGACATAAGTGGTTCAATAGAAGCTGCAAAAGTTTTGGTAAAAGAGGCAAGTGAAAAAACAAAACAGTTTGCTACTATTGCCGGATACTTAAAAGTAAAAGCTCCAAATGACGGTGTTGTTGTAGATAAACGCATTGAAGTTGGAGATATGGTGGCACCAGGGATGCTAACTATGGTCATAGTTGATATGAAGCATCTTGAAATAGAAGCTGAAGTAGCCGAATCTGATCTTAAATATCTTCGACGCAATAAGGTTGTAAAAATTACCATTCCTTCTCTGGATTATAAAGCATCTGGTTATATAAAAGCGATAGTACCGAGTGCTAATCCAATGGCACATACTTTTAAAATTCGTGTCCATTTTGAAAAGACAAGCAGTATGATTTTTCCAGGAATGTATGCAAAGGTTTATGTAGACTTAACTGATGAAATAGCCAACAAAATCTAATATGATTTTGCTATTTCATTGGGTATAATTACGACGATGAATAACTTTGAAAAATATATAAAAGAACACAATGAAAGCGAGATGCACCCCGCAGAACTCGCCAAACTCCTTAAAAATCTCAATGACCATGATTTTAGTGAAGCAATTAAGCGTGTACCAAATGACTTAGTCGGTGATGTAGCCCTTGCTCTGCCAGATAGGTACTTTGATGATGTTGTAGAAAATCTCAGTATTGATGAGCTTTCTCATGCCGTGAGTGAGCTAGAATCGGACGACCAATTGGAGTTTATGCAAGAACTCGAAGATGTGGATGAGAATAAGGCATCTAAGGTCTTTCATTCGTTGGATGCTGAAGATAAGCATGAAATTTCTGAGCTAAAAAAATATGATGAAGAGCAAGCTGGTGCATATATGCAGCTTGAAGTATTTACAGCAAATGAAAATGAAATAGTACAAGATGTCATTAAAAGATTTGCAAAACTAAGAAAAGCCAATGAACTAGAAAATGTTCAAAACCTCTTTATTGTTGATGAATATAATAAGCTTTTATATACTATTGGTTTAGATGATCTGCTTATTTTTGATTTTTCAAAAACTATTAAAGAGAATAAAGCACTCAGTGATGAGTCATTTGACTCTAAGGTCGCAGTGGATACAGAAGATATTAAAGAAGTTGTAAACTATTTTAAAGAGTATGACCTTTCTGTTATTCCTGTTATAAACAAACAGGGTGTTTTGCTTGGGCGTATTACCTCTGATGATATTTACGACATTATCAATGAACATGCAACAGAGCAGATGTATAATCTTGCCGGTGTTGATGATGAAGCAGAAGAGGATGAAGACATTATAAAAGCAGGGAAAAAGCGTGCCTATTGGCTTGCTATAAACCTTGTAACTGCCATCGCTGCATCTCTTGTTATTGGAATGTTTGAGAGTACCATTAACTCTATGGTAGCCCTTGCCGTTTTGATGCCAATAGTTGCTTCTATGGGTGGAAACGCAGGGACACAATCACTCACTGTTATAGTACGTCAGTTAGCACTGGGTGAAATTACAAAAGGTGATGCTTTTAGAAGTATCAAAAAAGAGGTTGCAATCTCGCTCATGAATGGTTTTATATTTGCTATTCTCATAGGTATTATTGCTTACCTATGGTTTAAAATTCCTATGCTTGGCGTTGTTATTGGTTTGAGTATGATTATAAATCTTTTTGTGGCAGGTTTTTTTGGTGCTGTAATACCTTTAGCACTAAAACGGCTAAAAATTGACCCTGCAATTGGGAGCACAGTAATACTAACTACTGTTACGGATGTTGTAGGCTTTTTTAGCTTCTTGGGCTTAGCTAAAGTTATACTTTTATAAGGATTATATGAAATGGAATTACTCGTAATATTTTTTGTACTTTCTGTGGGCGTATCATTTTTATGTTCGGTGCTTGAGTCTGTCTTATTATCAATAAATATGTCTTATGTAGCAGTGCTCGAAAAAGATAGACCATCAGTTGGTGCAATTCTTAGACATCAAAAAGAGAATATAAATAAGTCTATTGCTTCTGTGCTTATTCTTAATACTATTGCAAATACTTTAGGTGCAGCAGCAGTTGGTGCGCAGGCTTCAAAAATTTTTGGAAATGATGCAGTTGTCTATGTCTCTGTTGTGCTTACTTTTGCCATTCTTTTTATCTCTGAAATTATTCCAAAAACTATAGGTGCTATTTACTGGAAACAGCTAGCACCTCTGTCTGCCTATTTTATTAGAGTTTTTATCTGGATTACTTATCCTATTATTCTGACAACCTTAGCTGTCACAAATAAAATTTCTAAAGGAAATAGTGACTCACATTCACTTACAAAAGAAGAATTTTTAGAGAGTATGTATATGAGTGAAGATGAGGGTGTCATAGATGAGCAAGAGTCTGATGTTATTGAAAATATTTTAAATCTTGACAATATTAAAGTCAATGAGGTGCTTACGCCTAGAAGTGTTGTTTTTGCACTTGATGAGAGTATGAGCATAAAAGATGTTATTCAAACGCAGCCTGCAATTTTTAAATTTTCTCGTATTCCCATTTTCAAAGAGTCGCTTGAGACTATCACTGGAATTGTACTCACTAAAAAAATATTTAAACAAGCATTAGAAGATGATAGTGTAACACTCGGCTCTATTAAAAAAGATATGTTTAGCATCAATGAAAACATCCCTGTAAGCAAGGCTCTTGACCTTTTTATATCGAAAAAAGAGCATATGTTTTTAGTGACAGATAACTATGACCAAACAGATGGAATTATTACACTTGAAGATTGTGTTGAGACTATTTTAGGTGTGGAAATTATGGATGAAAGCGATACGACTGAAGATATGCGTGAGCTGGCAAAGCGTAAAATGAAGCTCAAACGCAAGGCAAAAGAGGTAAAAGAGGCGTAAGTGTAAATGCCTCTTTTTTTACTACATTCCAGGAATGCGTGGAATGTTTCCAAGTTTTGAGTTACGGCAGTACCATCCCCATCCTTTTTTAAGCCAATGCCCTATGATTGGCATAGGAATCATCTTTCCACCTTTATGGTCTCTGTACACAAAGGCTGCTCCATCACCACTATCCATAACACATAAAATATTAATATGTTCTTCATACCCTTTTCTCTTATCAGAGTCAAGAACCATTTGCTTGATGTTAAAAGCAACATTTCTCGCCATTACCTCTGCAACATGTCCCTGCTTCGCTCGCCAATCAGGGCCCTGTAGAGCGACACTGTCACCAATTGCAAAAACTCTGCATATTCCCTCTTGAGTTTCACTTGATGCATCAA
>JALSWC010000124.1 GCA_027060825.1 Sulfurimonas sp. | reverse complement strand
AAATTTTCTATCTCTTTTGCGTATTGAGTTATAATCTCATCAAGTTTTGTCTGTTCAATCTCAAGTATTTCAAAAAGCTCTTCTACTTCATTCTCCATTTGTGAAACAGTTTTTGAAAGCTCCATAAGTGTCGCACTATCTCCTGTATTTGAAGCTTCTATAAGTGCTTCGTGCTTGAGTGAAAGGGTGTTTTCAAGCTCCATGATTTGCTCTTCAAGTTTATCTACTTTTTTCTTAAGTGGTGAAGTGAGTTTGTTTCGCTCTCGCACAAGTTCTGCACGGCGTTTTTTATTCTCTTTTGTAGAAGATTTTGGAGCTACTTTTTCTTTTAGTTGTGCTGTCTCATCCTCTTCCCAGCCGATTTTTTCTAAAAATTCATCATAAGTTCCATCAAAATACTCTGCACTCTCTTTTGCAAAGATGATAAGTCTGTCACATACACGACGCAGTAGCTCTTCGGAGTGGGTGACGATGATGCTTGAGCCTTGAAACTCTTTTATAGCATTGGTAAGTGCCTCGATGGACTCAATGTCAAGATGATTGGTCGGTTCATCTAAAAAGAGAAGATTGACCTCTCTTGCAATGATTTGTCCAAGCATTACACGGCTTTTTTCTCCTCCTGAGAGGAGTGATATTTTTTTATCTGCAATATCTCCACTAAACATCATAGCCCCACAAATACCTCGAACTGTTGCTTCACTTAGTGTTGGATTGGCATTGTAGATTTCATCCATTACACTATTGTTATCTGAAAGATGAGAAATATTTGTCTGTCCAAAGTGAGCAAACTTTGTATTGGCATTGAAATTTATCTCTCCTTGCATTGGTTTGAGTAGTCCAGCTATGAGATTTAAAAGTGTTGATTTTCCTTTTCCATTCTTTCCTATGATGCCAAGTGTTTCACCTTTTGCTAAAGTAAAAGAGATATTTTTAAAAAGCTCTTTTTCTACTGTGTAACCAAAGCTCACATCCTTAACATCTAGGAATATTTTTGCAGGAGTGTCGGCATAATTGAATTGAAAATTGAGTGTAGAGTCATAGCCCAAATCCTCTAAAAGTTCCATCTTCTCTAGCTGTTTAACCTTTGATTGTGCTAGTGAAGCTGTAGATGCTCTTGCTTTGTTTTTGGCTATGAACTCTTCAAGCTCTTTGACTTTTTTCTCTTGTGCAAGTTTTTGTTTTTGATGCAGTTCATCATCTGCTAAAAGTTGGCTGTAAAATTTCTCTGTATCTCCTGCAACAAGTCGAATGTTTTTACGAACAAGCCCTGCAACATGAGTACATACTCCATCCATAAAGTTTCTATCATGCGTAATGAGAATAACTTCCCCCTCAAAACTTCTTAAAAAATTCTTCAACCAGCGAAGAGAGACAATGTCAAGATAGTTGGTTGGTTCATCTAAAAGGAGAAGATTTGGTTCTGTCACAAGGAGTTTGGCAAGGTTGATGCGTATTTGGTAACCACCAGAAAATGAAAGAGGGTCTTTTTCTAAATCCTCTGCACTAAATCCAAGCCCAAAGAGGATTTTTTCTACTCTATAAACATCATACTGCATCTCTTCGCTGAGTGCCAGAGATGCCTCTTCACGGAGTGTTTTTTCACTAAAAGAGAGATGCTGTTTGAGTGTGCCTATTTT
>JALSWC010000123.1 GCA_027060825.1 Sulfurimonas sp. | reverse complement strand
CTGCTCTTCCTTTTTCTATGTCATAAGCTTCTTTATTTTTATCTGGATGGTAGTGAATGTTGTGTGTTGCACCAATGGCGAGGAGATTTTTATCATCTTCTCCAGAACTTTTTGAGATAGAGACAAATTGATGCAATGAGTAGGGATTTTTTGTAGAAGTCTCTACATCCACACGATGTCCCCAAATTCCTCGAACATCAATGTAAGGCTCTTTAATGACTTTTTCATACGCTCCAGTTGCCAAAACGACTTCTTTTGCAGAGTAAGTCTCATTTATAAGCCAAAATCCATCGTCGTAGCGTAAATTTTCCACTTTTTCACATACAAATTTTACATCCTGACTCATCTCTTGACAAACACTCTGTGCATTCACTATCGCTGCGTTTAAAGAGATATATTCTCTCTCTTTTGCTCTTTCACTAAGTGAATCAAGCAGCTCTTGCGATGCCTTTTCAAGCTCAAATACAGAGTTTTTCTTATATTGGTGAAGCATTGCATCATCTTTATCATCTTTTGCAATGTGTAGCAGTTGTGAAGCTTTAAAAGAGTGAGGAAAGTTAGTTTTGTAGTAATTTAGTGAGTAACAAAACGCAGTATCAAGCATCGCTCGAAGTTCACCAGATTTTGAGAACTTTGGAGATATAAAAGCACCAGCAGCACCACTACCTCCTGATGCTACGCCCTCTTTGTCAAAGAGAATAACACTTTTACCCTCTTGAAAGAATTCATAAGCGACACTACAGCCGTTTATACCTGCTCCGACGATGGCAATATCATACATAAAATGCTCCTAAACACTTACCTCTTTAATATCAGCAATATTAAGAATACTTTTGTAAATGGAAGCTACAAGTGCTTTTCTATTGTTCTTAATTTTTTCATCTTCTGCGTTTACCATTACATTTTCAAAGAAACTATCTAGTTGAGGTTTAAGACCAAAAAGCATATCAAGTTCCTCTTCATAATTCTCATACGATTTTGAAGTAACTTCTTTGTATCTTGTATAAAGTATTTTTTCAGCCTCTTCTTCAAAAAGTGCTTCATCAACACTCAAATTAGCACTTAAATCAATATCTTTAGTAATGTTTGCAACACGCTTAAATGTTGAGAAAATATCATCAAAACCTTCAGAATTTACAAGGGTATTGAGTGCTTCTATTTTTTGTCCAAGTGCTAAGAGCTCTCTCTCATCTGATGCTAAAACAGCTTCTATAATAGAAGGATTTACTTTATAATATCTTCTAATACGCTCTAAAATAAACTTCTCTAATTTTTCCAAATCAATAGCATCATAATTTCCAGCAAGCTCTTTCATAATTTTTACAATGTCAAATTGAAATCCATACTTATTCACTATACGAATAATACCATTCACTGCACGACGAAGTGCGAATGGATCACGAGAACCTGTTGGAATTTCATTAACTGAAAAGAGTCCAAGAAGTGTATCAAGCTTGATGCTCATGGCAACAATAGCACTAAGCTCAGTGGATGGAAGTTCACTCTCTTCACCCTCTGGAAGATACTGCTCTTTTATGGCAACAGCTACTGCTTCACTCTCACCAGCTTCAAGTGCATAGTAATAGCCCATAATTCCCTGAAGTTCTGTAAACTCATAAACCATCTCACTCATTAAGTCTGCTT
>JALSWC010000122.1 GCA_027060825.1 Sulfurimonas sp. | reverse complement strand
TTATAGATGAAGCAGTTAATCCAAGTTGATATTTTTTGATAGAATTCTCCACCATATAGTTTAAAAGCACCCTCCTGTAAGGAATAAGTGACTTCTTATTAACCATCAAGCTATATGGTGTTCGCAATAGTTTCTTTTCTTTATATAATATCTGACATAAGATAGTTCTTTTATTGTTAACAATAATTCCAATATTATCAAGTAGTATATTTTCTTGATCTATACACAACTTATTTAAAGATTCTAATTCTAAGAAAAATACTGGTATTTTTTCTAAATTACTCATTCATTAAATCCGCCAAATATCTCTCAAAATCATCCTGAGCCTGCTCTTTTATCTTGTTTTTATCTCTAAAGTTAAGATATTTCTCTGTAGTTATTAAACTACTATGACCCATTCTCTCTTTAATATACATAAGGGCATGGGATAAATCCAATTCTTTGTTTTTAACCAATGGCATGAGCTTATCAAGTAGATTCATCCCAAATGATGCTCTTAAATCATGAAATGTAAAATCAAGTTTAATCTCTTTTTTTAGGAGTTCTTTTTTAAGAGTTTGAATCATAAATTGTCTCACAGCACTACCATTTGGTGAATCTCTATATAGTTTTCTATATGGATCATCTCCTGAAGCATAGTATGGGATACCTGATCTATTTAAAAAGGCATACTGTAATTCATTTGTATCAAATATATGTTGTGCTTTTTCAAGTCTTTTATTAGCTCTTGGTGAATTTAGATATATCTTTACTCTACCATATACCCACTTAGGCAGTATTAGTGTATGCTGTTTTTGGAATTTAGTATCACAATGTGTTCCATAACCAACTTTAATTCTAACCTCTTTTTCCTCTTGGTGTATATCTTTTAAGAAGTGCTTTCTTCTAAGTGTAAAGACTGTTTGCATTCTCGCACCAGTTGTAAGCGCAATTAAAAATCCCAATGTCATCTCACTATTACCAATCTCTTTTAAAGTTTGCATTAAAACTTTTTGAGTTTCTTGCGATAAGGGATGTAATCGTCCACCATCTTCTATAGCTTCATCATAAAGATCTGGATTACTTGTAGCGACAACTCTACCTACATCTGTTGTATTTACTTGTTTGCTTTGTTTAAAGCCTTGTTTGTCTTGGTATGTAATTGATGTAATGCCACTTTCCCATAATGGGAATTTAAATTTTATATTTTCAACATCTATAAGATATCTATAAAAACCAACAACAGTACTGATTCTTCTTTTAACTGTATTTGATGATACCTTTGCATCTCTTAAGAGTTCTTGTAGATGACTACGGTACATATAGGTAGGTCTTAAAACTTTTCTTGGGGCTAATAAATAATCAACATTTTCATTATCACACCACTCTTTGAACATTTTTAAATCTATTGCTATTGAATCTAAAGTTTTAGGTGAGGGTTTATTGTAAGATTTTAGTTTTGAGAGAAGATATAAATTCCCGTGTTTCCATAGTGAACCATCATTATTTATAAGCATAGGATAATGTAGAAAATTATCAATATCAAACTCATCACTTATTGTTTCTATAATCTTTCCGTTTTTTATTTGTGGCGAATAGATTTTAATCTGGGCAATTAATGCTTTTTTCATTATCTAATAATATCTTCAAGAGTGAAACTATCCATCTTATTGAT
>JALSWC010000121.1 GCA_027060825.1 Sulfurimonas sp. | reverse complement strand
TTGCACTCTTTCACTCAGCAGCCATTAGTTACCTTTTTCATCTTTACAAAAACAAATCTCTTGCTCAGCAACTTTTTTCTGGAATGGGTTATGGTCTAGGTGGCTTAACTGGAGCGATGCTCGCAGGATACATCTATGAGTATTACCCCTCTTATCTCTTTTTGAGCTCTAGTTTTATTGCGTTTGGTGCGTATGTTTTGATAAGTTTGTGGAGTAAAAAGGTAAAGAAGTGTGAAGCTCTTCAACAAATCGTGTAAGTTTGTAATAGTCGTTGAGGTATTTGGAATTTGTTCTAAATAACTCTTGTCGGTATTTCAAGTAATTTGCCCACACTTTCTTACTTTGAGGCATACGCCCTCGTTTAAAAAGTTCAAAACTTACAGCTGCGTTTATAAGACCTTTAAGAAGTTTTACTTCGCTACTCTCTTCAAAACGACGAGGAAACCAGATGCTTTCAAGGGCTTCATGGGCATCAAAATATCGCTCTTCTTTGAAACAAATTTTATACGCTCTTATCTGTTTATCTATCATTTGTCATCCAAAAGCATCATATTTTTACGCCAATACCCTCGTCCACCTTTGAGTGAAACGCAGTGCTGATTGGGAAACTTCTCTTTATACTCTTGAAGACGATTGAGTGTCGCTTTACCTGCATCGCAGTAGAAGACAAAAACAGTACCATCAGGATACTTTTTCATCTCATAGGGATTATAGGTTATAGTATTGGCTTTTTCGATGGGAGAGAGGATGGTATCGACAAGCACTACGGCTACTCCCTCTTTTTGCAACTTCTTTTTATTTTCTAAAAACTCTTTTTGAGTCCATTCATTTGGATAATTCATACTATAATTATAGCACGATATAAAAGGAAGGTAGATATGCAAAGAAAAATAAATGATTTTTCGATTTTTGAAGAAATTTGGCATGCAATTACACATGGATTTGGGCTTTTTTTAAGCACTTTTGGATTTGGAGTGCTTTTTACGCTCTCCATTCTGAGTGGTGATGGGCAAAAAATATGGACGAGCATTGTATTTGGATTGGGGCTTTTAAGTATGTATGGTGCTTCTACGCTTTATCATGCTATTCCCCAATACAAAGCAAAATCACTCCTACAAATTTTTGACCATGCTGCCATATACATACTTATAGCAGCAACATATACTCCAGTTGTTGTTCTTGGTGTGCAGGGTGTTTTTGGCTGGCTATTGCTTGGCATTATCTGGTTTTTTGCTCTGCTTGGGGTTTACTTGAAGTTTGCTTTTCCAGCTAGATTTGAGGTTTTTTCTTTAGTGCTTTATGCTTTGATGGGGTGGCTCATCATCATCGCTTATCAACCACTCATCGCACATGCAGGCTGGCTTTTTTTCTCTTTGCTTTTAGCAGGTGGAGTAACCTACACTTTAGGCATTTTTTTCTATGTCAAAGATAGCATGAAACTCAACCACGCAGTATGGCATCTCTTCGTTCTTGGAGGAAGTGTTTTTCACTACTTCAGCGTTTTTCTGCTTATAAGGGGGAAAATATAAATGTTGTATTTTTAATTAATACAAAAGTTATATTTAACTACAATATTAAAATTTATTTTTAAGGATTATTAAAATGATAAAAAAGGTTCTCTCTTTAGCAGCAGTAATTGCTCTTAATTCAGGTATAGCTAGTGCAGATAATGTAGTAATGGCAAATGATGGACTTGGTGATTTTTTAGTTGCACCTGTTTATGTTGCAAAAAACAATATTTGTAGTGATGTAACAGTTATGAATACAAATGAGACAAATTCAATTTTAGCAAAAGTAACATTTAGAGAAGAAATTAGTTCTCAAGAAGTGGATTTTCCAATATTTCTTTCGCCTGGTGATGTTTGGGATGGCCGTGTTTGTGGTACAGTGAATGGTGTAGTTTTAACAAGCAATGATGATTCAAATCACCCTCTTGTACGAGAAATGTTAAAACGAGGAAAAAATTTAACACTTCAAAGCAAAGCTGCTGGGCATAATAATATTGACTTTTCAAAAGGATATGTAGAAGTATATCCTATTGCAGAATTTAATGAAATGAGTAAGAAAAAAGTTAATAAAAATGTGCTTGTAAAAAGATGGGATGCTCTAATTAAAGGAGATACATCAAATCCTAAATTGAACAAAAAAGGTGTTGATGGATATAGCCTTACAGGAACACTCTCTTTTGTGACAAAAGGAACTAACTTTGAAACTTCAACTATGAATATGTTGGCCTTTAAAGGTACAGACGATAAACAAGTAACAGGAGCTGCAATCGCTTATAGTAACGATACAAGTCCTGATCTTCTTCTTGGTACTCAAAAGAAGAATGAAATTTTGAAACTTCTTCAAAAGCAAACACTTTCATTTAAATATAATAATAGTGGTAAAAATCAATTTATTACACTTACTTTCCCATTTGGTTACACTGACGATCAAGTAAGAACATATGAAGTTACAGTACGAGATATGAGTGAAGATAAAAGTATCAAAGAGAAAAAAGTTGTTATATTCTCACCAATTCAACAAGAGAAAAAAGTTGTAAATTCTGTTGAAAATGAAGTTGCTACTATTTCTGTTTCAGATATTATTGCACATACATCAAATCCTGATATGTTCAAAAAAGGTATGATACAAATAAAAGATATTACTAATGCTAGTGATGTACAACTTGGAAACAATGCAAGAGCATCTGTCATTGGAGTTAAACTTACTTATGGAACTACTATTGTAAAAAATCCTAATGGTAAAAACTTAGAACTTGATGATATTTCAAGCGCTAACTATGTACCATCAAAGTAATCTTTCTAAAATAAGTAGAAGAGTAATTCTTCTACTTATCTTTTTTTCTAGCTCCCTTTTTGCATCTTACGCTTCCATATATAATATAAAAAAACCTTTTTTTCATTTTTCTTTAGAACATGGTAATTATAAAGTACATTTATATAATGAAAAAACAATTAATTATAGAAGAGAAGATGGATTTAAGCTCTATTTACCTAATTATACAATTGAATATAGTTTATCAATTTTGCGTTTTAACTCTATTGGTCAAATTAATGGTTATCTATCATTAAATAAAGAATTTAATAGAAAAAATATTCTTGATATTGATAAAAATCAAATTAATTACTTTATTACAAATTATGCTATTAAAGGGTTAAGACAATTACATTATCTATATAAAGGTGATGTTATACCCTATAAAAATTTTACATCTCTTGCTATTGAAGGTTATAATTTATCTTCATATATAAGAAGACACTTCAATATATGGTTATATTTTAAATTTGATAAAACTCATGATAAAAATAATAAACTTCGTGAACTCCTTTACTCTTATAATATGATTCTTGATAAAAAATTAGTTGATGCTTATGTCAAAAAAAATTATAAAATTTTATACTATTCTAAAGACAAAAAATATAATTTAATCTATACTTATCTCTCAAATTTAACAAATAAACCTAGACAAAAAAAATATGTATATAAGAAACCTAAATTAGTAGTACGAGGAGATGTAAAACAATTTCTTTTTATGAAAGAATTTGGGTATATGCCAAAAGAAAAAAATATTTTACATGGAGAAATGCAGTTAAGTGGGTTTGAAAATAAATGGAAATTAGTGAATTTTGAGAATGCACTCATAGCAGTAACAATACCTAAAAGCTATTTTCATTACATTACGGAATATAGCGAAATGCAAAGTAAGATTGCGAGCCTACATGAAGCGTTTAATTCTTTAAAAAAATCATTGAAAGAAAAAGATTTAGAGCTAGAAGCTCTTAAATCTGATAGTTGTGATGCAACAAATAAAAAACTCAATATTAAATGCTTAAATAATATAAATTATTTAAATAACTACATATATTTTTCTCTTAAAAAAGGAATATTACCTTCTGAAGAAGTCATTTTAGGCTATGGTACAGGAGAGATTTTTAATGATATTGGAAAATACTATTTTGAACAAAGAGAATATGGTAAAAGTATGCGTTATTTACTAAAGGCATATGTAGTGCTTAAAAATGAAAAAATAAAACAGGAGTATGTTGCTTTTAATTTAGGTGTTTTATATGCAACGCTAAATACAAATTTATCTAATAAAAAATCTATTAAATATTTTAAAGAGGCTCCTTATAAAAAGGCCTATTTTAATCTTGGAGTACATTACTATTTAGGTTTAGGGACAAATAAAAATAGTAAAGTAGCTCTAAGGTATTTTCAAAAAGCATCAAAAAGCATCAAAAAAAGATAAGAGTAAAATATTTAAAACTAAGTAGCTCCATTATTTACAGTAATTATGATGGAGTGGTATTTACCACTCTTTTCTCTATCGCTTTAACATACTTTTCTTCTTTTTCAATTGCAATAAAATTTCTATTATATTTTTTAGCAATATATGGTGTTGTTCCACTTCCTGCAAAGGGGTCTAATATTACATCATTTTCATTTGAAAATCCTAATATTATTCTTTTTAAAAGTTCTTCTGGCTTTTGTGTTGGATGAAGAGCTTTTTTGCCATCTTCTCCCCTCAATCTCTCTTTACCTTGGCATAATGGCATAGTCCAAATATCTCTCATTTGTTTATCTGTTCCATCTTGTTTTTTATCAGGATTAAGTTCTTTTAATTTATCATAATTAAAAATCCACCCTTTGCCTTTTACTGCCCAAATTATAAATTCTGTAGTATGTGTTAAAACTCTTCTTGTTAAATTTGGCATAGCATTTGATTTATTCCAAGTTATAATATTTTTAACTTCAAAGCCATTAGCTTTTAAACTCATCATTGATTCGCCTATATTATGGTAACTACAAGCTATAAATATTGAACCATTTGGTTTTAAAACTTTTTTACTAGATTTTATCCATTCATTAGTGAAATTAATAAAGTCAGTTTCTTTCATTTTATCCCAATCTTCATTTACCATTGTAAAATCTCCACCAGTATTACTCCCTGTTGATTTTAGTCCATTGCCTGATAAATTATAAGGTGGGTCTGCAAAAATTACTTGGATGCTACTAGGTTCTATTTTTTTAGAATCATTTAATATTGAAAGACAATCATTATTATAAATTTGATTTAACTGCATAAAATTTCTTCTTTAAAGTTTAATATTGTATTTTGTTCCTTCATATTCATATTTTACAGAAAACCAAAAAGTATTTATTGTATCTCTATGCAGTTTAGGAGCAATAAATAAACAATAATTATCATTTAAAACTGAAGCATTTTCAAAATCTCTAAAATGTCTCATTACTGGTTGTCCCTCATTATGCCATTGGTCTCGACCATTTAACATTGTAACTTCACAAATAGAATTAAAATTAGCATAATAGCATTCTATATCAGGTTTATTTGCTGGTGCTGTAAAAATAAATTCATTATCATCTCCAACTAATGAATTTACTTGTATATTTTTTGCATTTCTTTTAAAGTGATTAAAAAATTTCTCAATCTTTCAGGGTTTCTAACTGTTGTTGATATTGACCATACTTTTTTCATTGTTTACCTTCACAAAAAATATTCTCTCTTTATTGTCATTTCTTTTTTCTTTACCTGTATTGAACTCTTTATATTCTTGTTCAAAGATTTTAACTTTACCCCTTTTTGATAAGCTTTTCATTATTTGCTCGTCACTTATTTTGGCATTACTTCTACCATTTCCATTATTTCCCATATTGTTATATGATAAAAGTATGTATTTACATTTAGCATTTTGAATTAAATCATCAAATAAAATAGAGGCATTTACTTTGCAATACTCACTTTTAATTTTATTTCTATCAAATTTTTTAGCTACTCCAAAAACATCTGGCTTTTGCCATAAAGATAAATTTTCTAATAAATGATAGGCATCACTATACTGCCTTGAATTATACGGTGGGTCAAGATATAAAATATCACATTCAATATCTCTTATTAAAAGATTTGCATCTTTATTAT
>JALSWC010000120.1 GCA_027060825.1 Sulfurimonas sp. | reverse complement strand
TGTATAAAAATGAAGTGACCGGCTCCTTCGCTCAATTTGAACTTGAAGATGTTAAACCAGAGAGTACACCACTTGAAGCGATAGAAATGTTTATGCAAAGAGTTCTGGAGTTTGGAAAAGAAAATGCTAAACCTCTACCTAATGAGCTTTTAGAAGCACTTACAGATGCAGAGATAGATCTCTTTATTTTAGCACATGTAGAGAATCGCTACTTTGAGAAAATTAGAGAGATGATTTATATTCAAAAAGAGAAT
Source organism: Sulfurimonas sp. (assembly GCA_027060825.1). Taxonomy (GTDB): domain Bacteria; phylum Campylobacterota; class Campylobacteria; order Campylobacterales; family Sulfurimonadaceae; genus Sulfurimonas. Next base: position 1,404 of record JALSWC010000120.1, on the reverse strand, counting down.
GACTACTATCAAGACAGATTTGGCTTTACTTATTATATTGCTGCTGTTGGAATAAAAGATGTAGTGTTATGGTTTGAGCAGAGTGATGAGATGGTTACTTTGCATACAAATCCAGAGCAGTTAGAAAATCAAGGAGAGAAACTCTATGTTAGCCAAGATAATAGTGCAGATTATAGAGTAAATGTAGATAAATTTTATGAGGAGTAAAAATTGAAAAATACAAATGAAGAGTTTATAGCAGATATGAAATCAAAGAGACCACAAACAGAGGCACCGCTTATGCAGTATATATACAACAATGAATCTACAAACAGTTCTATCAGATTTACTCTTGAGGGAGTCAAAGGGAGCATACCTTCTACTATAGCACTTGATATTTTCTTTGATAGAATTATCAACCCGAAATATACACTGCCACCATCTTTGATGCAAGAGTTAAAACAAGATGATTTTCATCTTATTATAGATGCTGCAGAGAATAAACATGCCCTGGAGCAATTAGAGAGATATATTTATGTAAAAAAAGAGAATGAAACCTATCGAGATATAGAAGGCTATATCTATGAGATTATACAAAGAAGTAAAAAGGAGGTTATTTTAGAGTCTGCAGATGATGGAGAAAGTGTAAGGTTTATAGTTGAGAGTGATGATTTTATACTTAGTCAAGACTCCTTGATGGGAGCTTTGAAATATGAATAGACATAAGTCTTTAGATTGTAGAGTTTTTACAATACCATTAGACAAATGTAAAATAATTGGTAACTTTATAAAAGGAGAAAAAGTTAATGATTGAAGAGTTTAAAAAAATAATATTTGATATAAATGAGCAAATAGCACATATGAAGTTATTGCCAGATAATTATTCTGTTACAGATATTCTGTTTTTTATAGGTTTGTTTATCATAGTAATAGTCATTTCAACACGTAAAGAGTTTGCAGAGTTTAGAGGATGGTTAGATAAAAAACTTGGCTGGCTGTTTTAGTTTTAAACATATATGATTTATAGTAAAATGCTAAATAGGAAAAAATATAATGATAAAAAATGTAAATGAAAATGTTTTACAAATGGCAAAAAAAAGATTAAAATTTATTTTTGATGAATTTGACAATATTTATATATCTTTTAGCGGTGGCAAAGATAGTGGTGTTTTACTCAATTTGACAATAGAATATGCTATTGAGACAGGTATGTTACACAAACTTGCTGTATTTCATATTGATTATGAAGCACAATATACTGAAACTACTAAATATGTTGATAGGGTTTATGATTCATTGCCAAATGAAATAGAAAATTTAAGATGTTGTGTTCCACTTAAATGTCCTACATCTACATCAATGTTTGAAAGTAGTTGGAGACCTTGGGATGAAGATAAGAAAGACATTTGGGTTAGAGATTTACCT
>JALSWC010000119.1 GCA_027060825.1 Sulfurimonas sp. | reverse complement strand
TGCTATTTTTATTTTAGTGTAGAAAGTGGCGAATTTCTGAGAAATAAAGACTCATACCAAACTCATTGGCAGCCTCTATAATCTCTTCATCTCTTATAGAACCACCAGGCTCAATGACATTTTTAACACCAGCTTCAGCTGCTGCATCAATAGAATCTCTAAATGGAAAGAATGCTTCAGACGCTAAAGCACAACCACTTACATCAAGTCCCATATCTTTTGCTTTTTTGAGCGCACACTGTGCAGCATCAACCCGACTTGTCATTCCCATACCAACGGCAACCATCGCTGCATTTTTCACATAAACCACACAGTTAGATTTTGTAAGTGAAGCTACTTTATATGCGATTTCAAGGTCTTTCATCTCCTCAGCCGAAGCAGAATTTTTAGAAACAAGTTTCGCATTTTTTACTTCATCTTCTTTTACTTTATCAGCATCTTGAAAAATAAATCCACCATCAATATGTTTGAAGTCTTTTTTATCATTTGCAAGAACAAGTTTATCACTACCCATTTCAAAAAGTTTAATGCGTTTTTTGTTAGCAAAAACCTCTTGAGCCTCTTGGGTAATATAACCTGCGATGATAACTTCAATAAAAATCTCATTCATCTTTTGAGCCATTGCTTTATCAACTGTACCATTTACTGCAACAACACCACCAAACGCAGAAACTGGGTCACATTTTAGTGCTTCTACATACGCATCAAGCAGATTATCACGAATTGCAAATCCACATGGATTTCCATGTTTTGAGATACAGACGGCATTCTCATCTCCAAATGCAGAAGCTATTTTAATCGCACCATTTAGGTCATTAAGATTGTTAAAACTTGCTTCACCCTTAAGTGTTTTAAAGTTATTTGAAAAGTGTTTATCAAACTCATATAAAGCACCATTTTGGTGTGGATTTTCACCATAACGAGTATTCATAACTTTGTTTCCAACTATAAACTGCTTCTCACCAAAGCCCTCGTTAAAACGCTCATTCATATAATTTGCTATCATACTATCATACGCAGCCGTATGCTCAAATGCTTTTACCATAAATCCACGACGAAAATCTTTTGTATTTTTTTCATTTTCTATAGCATCAATTACAACAGCATAATCTTCAACATTTGTTACAATAAGCACTGCATCAAAGTTTTTTGCAGCAGAGCGAACCATAGCAGGTCCACCAATGTCAATATTTTCTATGATTTCATCAAAATCATCAGTTTTTTCAATAGTCTCTTTAAATGGATAGAGATTTACACAAACTAAATCAATAGCCTCAACACCAAGCTCTTTTGCTTGATCTAAATGAGATTGTTTGTCACGACGATGTAAAATTCCACCATGAACGAAAGGGTTAAGCGTTTTTACACGCCCCTCAAAACACTCAGGAAATTTTGTCACTTCATCTATCTCTATGGCATCCACACCACTCTCTTTTAAGAGTTTAAATGTCCCACCAGTAGAGATAATTTCATACCCATTTTTTACTAAAGATTTACAAAAATCTACAACACCACTTTTATCACTCACACTTACTAACGCTCTTTTTTTCGCCATCAAATTTTCCTTATTATAAATCTTGTTCAATTACTCTTGCAAAAGTATTGAAATGGTTATCTTGTAGTTGTTCTAAATGCATACTTACATCATTTATACGAATT
>JALSWC010000118.1 GCA_027060825.1 Sulfurimonas sp. | reverse complement strand
CCAAACATCATTCAAAGTAGGACTCAAAGAAGCAAGTTTATCTCTGAGTTCTTTAGAATTTGGGTTTGATTCTAAAGTCGCAAGTGTTTTATTTACTGCATTAAGTGTGCTTACTTTATTTGTATTATATATAATATTTCCAGCGACAACTAAAACAATAACAACAACAGAACCTATCATTACATTCTTATACTTTTTCACAAACTTCTCAGTGACAACTGCCTTTTCAAAAAACTGCTCTTCTGCTGTAAGTCCTTCTTTTACCATTCCAATATTTTCTTTTAAGCTCAAAAATCATTCCTTCGTATCATATATTTTAAAAGTCTATAATCTTACCCATAAGTAAGTTAAAGTTTTATCAAATTATGATAAAATCGAAAAAACAAAATTGTATAGGATTTAAAATGCAGATAGATGACGCACTATTAACAAAACTAGAAAAGTTATCGTTCTTAAAAATCAGCGATGATAAACGAGAAGAGATTGTCGAACAACTTTCAGAAATTGTAAGTTTTGTTGACAATTTAAGTGAACTAAATACTGATGGCGTTGCAAGTGTCTTTGCCATGAGTGATAAAGAGACACCACTTAGAGAGGACATTGTTTATTCACGAGCTACCGTTGGTGAAGAAATATTAAAACATGCCCCACAAAGTGCTGAGAACTTTTTCATCGTTCCAAAAATTATAGAGTAAACGCAGTGATAAAAGTATATGGCATTAAAAACTGTGATAGTGTAAAAAAAGCACTTCAATTTTTTAAAAAGCACAATATTGAGTATAAACTTTTTGATTTTAAAACAGAAGTGTTACCATGTGAAAAAATAGATGAATGGAGTCAAAAAGTAGCTATTAAAACTCTTTTTAACGCCAGAAGCACAACATATAGAAATCTAAAACTAAAAGAGTTAAACTTAGATGAATCAGGACAAAAAGAGTGGCTATGTAAAGAAAATCTTCTTATAAAGCGTCCTGTAATTGAGGTTCAAAACAGACTTATAGTCGGATTTAATGAAGAAAATTATAATAGGAGTTTTTTATGAGTAATGAAACAGAACAGACAGGTTCTAGCCAACGGTTAGATATAAAAAAGTTATTAAAAAGCGTACTTGCATTTAAGTCATCAGACTTACACCTTGTTGTTGGGAGTGAACCACAAATACGAATAGATAAAGAGTTACGCGCACTTAATCTACCTGTTCTTAATGCAAAAGATATTGAAGAGATGGCGTATTCACTTATTGAAGATAAACAGAAAAAAACATTTGAAGAGCATAATGAGCTTGATTTTTCATTTGAGCTTAAAGATATTGGTCGTTTTCGTGCAAACTACTATAGAACTATTTATGGAATTGGTTGTGCATTTCGTATGATTCCTATTGATATTCCGACACTTGATGAATATGGGAATCCACCTATATTTAAAGAACTTATTAAAAGAGAAAAAGGTCTTATTCTTGTAACGGGACCAACAGGAAGTGGTAAATCAACAACACTTGCATCTATGCTTCATGAGATAAACCTCACTGAACGCCGTCACATTATTACCATTGAAGACCCAGTTGAGTTTGTACATAAAAATATTAAGTCTCTTTTCTCACAACGAGATGTAGGAAGTAATACTGATTCATTTGCAACAGCACTAAAATATTCACTGCGTCAAGATCCTGATATTATTCTCATTGGGGAGATGCGTGATGCTGAAACTATTGGTGCAGCACTCACCGCAGCAGAGACTGGTCACCTTGTCTTTGGAACACTGCATACAAACTCTGCTCCAGGGACTATTAACCGTATTATTGATGTATTTACAGGAGAAGAGCAAGCACAAATTAGAGCACAACTTGCTAGTTCACTCATTGCTGTTGTCTCACAAACACTTATTCCAAAAATAGGAACTGGAAAAGTTGCAACACAAGAGATTCTTATAACAAATCCTGCTATTCAAAATCAGATTAGAGAAGATAAAGTTCACCAAATTTATTCACAAATGCAACTTAATCAACAAGAGACACGAATGACAACGCAGTCACAACAACTTGTAGAACTACTCCAAAAAAATAAAATTTCTCGTGAGAATGCCATCAAAAACTCAAATCGTCCAGAAGAGTTAATAAAATTAATAGGGAACCTTTAAAAGTTCCCTTTTCTAAAGCGTATCATTTTAAAACGCTCACCTAGAAAATTTGGCATTATAAGCATTTTCACTTTTTCAAGTTCTTGCTTATAAATTTTTTCATCAGCATTCTCTCGTAACATCTCTAAAAGTTCTAAAATCCCCATATCAACAAGGGCTGTCATCTGTGCTTTAAAATCCACAAATGCAACTCCAGCCTCTTCATAGGCATCTTTTACATGAGCAAATGTCACATCATAAGTAATATCCGATTTTTGAAAGAGTTCTTTTCTTGGCACATAATCCTCTTCCCCCTCTGGTAGAAAAAATGGTATAACTTTATGTTTTGTATAAATTCGCAAAGAAAAATCAGGACGAGCAGCCATCTCTCCATAATCAAAACTCATAAACTCAAATTTATCACATGAAGTGGACATCTCTTTTGCAAACTCTTCATATCCTAGAGCTATTTCACCCCTCTCTTTATGGTATTTTATAGCCTTTTGTGCCACCCATTCATCATCTAAATCAAACTCTACATTATGATTTTGCACACTTGCACTCTTTCCTTTAAAGTACAACTCACAAGCAAATGCATCAAAAATTTCATTTGCAATAAAAAAGGCATTTTTACACCGTAGTTCACTTAAAGATTTATACTGTGTTAGTTTCACAACATCACCAAAACTCTCTTGAAAATAGTTACGCTGTTGCTTTTGCAAATCATCAAAACGCTCAATAATGACAAATTCAAAACTCTCAAGTAATTCAGGACGCAAAGTGTAGATAAACTCACAAACATCTGCCAAGAAATAGCCATGATGCGCCCCTATTTCACATATTACGGCGTTTGATGCTAAAAAACCATCATCAACTAAAGAGATAATATGCTTTGCAATTGTTCCACCAAAAAATTTACTTGTACTTACAGCAGTATAAAAATCACCACTTTTTCCTATATTTTTATATGTTGCATAGTAACCATCTTTGCCATAAAGCCACTCTGTCATATATTTACTAAATTTTACTCTACTCACCTATTTCCCACCCTTTATATACATTTCATAGAGATTTAACAACTCTAACTGTTTATCCATCTTATATATTTTTGTATCTATCCTTTGTATTGCCAAAGAGTTTGTTAAAGTTTGCACATCGTACTTCGTTTTATAGCCACTTGCATAAAGTTTTTGTGTATCATAAAGCAATTTTTTATAGAGTGTTCTATTCTCACGACTCAGTGCTATTTTCTTATCAAAATTTTTAATGTTACTTATGACTTGATTATACAAACTACTCAACTCTCGTATTCTATCTTTTTCAATTACTTCAGATTTTAGATAATCGACTTTTGCAGATTCTATATCACGAAAAGTATTAATGTCAATAGGAATAGAGATGTTAAAACCATAATTATAATAATCTTTCTCCTCAGAAAAAGCTGAAAATTTAGGAGAAAATTGCTGATTAGAACTTTTTTGCCAATTATATCCTGCTGTCAAATTCACTTTTGGTAAATACTTTGCAATGCGTACATCTTTAGCATAGCGATTTTTTTCTACTGCATATTTACTCTGTTTTATATAAATATTATGATGTAAAAAATCATCTTTAGAGATTATATTAAAATGCACTATAGAAACATCTTGATAGTTTAAATCACTTAAAGCTGAAAATTTATTTATAAGTTTCTCTCTCTTTGTTCCGATGTCATACAGTGCCTGTACGACAATATTTTTTTGAATAATAGCACTATCTAAAAATCCAGAATCAAGCTGTCCATTTAGATACTGTTCCTTTTTTTGTAAAAGATTTATATCAGAGTTTTTAATCTGTAATTTCTGTTTTTGAATTTCTAAAGAGGTTTCTCTTATTTGCATTAACAAAGAGAGTGCATTTTTTATCATCTTTCGTTTTGCTACATCAATTGAGACATTATTATAAAGTTTACTCATATCTGCAAACTTTATACCATAGTAAATTCCACCACTTTGAAAAATAGGCTGATTCATTTGAATACCTGCACTTTCATTTAACTGCTCAGTTGTGTATGGATTACTTTTTGAGTAATTATAATTAAGACGCAGAGGAGCTATCCACGAATCCCTTAGTTTGGAACTCTCTGCATCACTCTTTTTATAATCATATTCAAACTGCTGTTTTTTATAATCCGATATAAAATTATCTAAACTTGCATTATTATCCTCTGCAAAAAGAGAGGAGTTAGAGCTTAGACATAGCAAGAGTAAGAGATTTAAACCCTTCATCTATTTCCTCTTTTGTAATTGTAAGTGGTGGTAAAAAACGCAAGGTATTTCTCCCTGCTTTTAAAAGCATAACACCATTTTCTCGTGCAAGATTTATAATATTTGAGAGTGTTTGTGCATCTTTAGTACGCAATCCACACATCATTCCAAAACCAACTCTTGAACTGAAAATATCTTTATGTGCAACATAAAAATTTTCTAATGCCTCATTAAAGAGAGCTGAAGTTGCCTCTAACTCTCCACTCTCTTTTAGCTCATTTAAAATATCAACAACTTCACAAACTGCTCGTGTACTTAAAAAATTTCCTCCAAAAGTAGAGCCATGATCACCTGCATTTAGCACCTCTTTAAGTGTAGTCATAACAATACCAACAGGAACACCACCACCTACACCTTTAGCAAGTGTAATAATTTCAGGTTCAATGCCATATACTTGTGATGCTGTAAACTCTCCAACTCTATAAACACCAGTTTGCACTTCATCTATAATAAGAGGAATTTCTTTAGCTTTTAAAAGTTTTGCTAGTTTTTGTACTTTTTCTCTCTCTTGAGGCTCAACACCACCCTCTCCTTGAATCAGTTCTATCATAACCCCAGCCGTATGGTCATCTAAAAGAGACTCTATTGCATCAATACCATCAGCATATACAAAACCATCAGGAAAAGGTCCAAAATAGTTATGCATAGACTCCTGTCCTGTTGCTTTTACTGTTGTAATTGTTCGTCCATGAAAAGAGTGGTTCAGTGTAATAATTTTGTATCGTTTTATCTTTCCATCTCGTTCACCATGTTTTCTTACAATTTTAATAGCACCTTCATTTGCTTCAGCACCACTATTTGCAAAAAAACATTGCATATCATATCCACTCGCTTCTACAACTTTTTGTGCAGCTCTTGCTTGTGGTGCAATATAATAAAGATTTGAAGTATGGGTAAGTTTAGAGACTTGATCACAAAGAGCTTCAGCCACTCTTTTGTTTCCATGACCAACAGAGACAACCCCTATACCTGAAGTAAAATCAATATATTTTTTACCATTAGCATCAGTAAGTGTTGCGTTTGATCCACTCACAAACTCTACATCTGCTCTTGCGTATGTAGGAAGTACATATTTTTTATCTAACTCTTTTATATTCATAATTTTTCTCACTTATTTAATTAATTACTTAAATTATATCACACAAAAGGGTTATATTTATAAATAGGGTTATGAAAAAAGAAGGAGTTTACAGAGAAGCTATTCCCTTTAAAGGGAATAGTAAAAAAGTGCTAAAGATAATTCTTAAAAGTCACCTTGTGCAGCACGCTTAGGAATTTCAGTCATAGCTTTATCAACTTGTGTTGCAAGTTTTAACATTTTAGGAGGAAGAGGAAAACCACCATGAATTGCTAAGTTTAAGTTCATAGTAATTAAGTAAGCATCACCATTTCCATATTCTACATACATAATTCTACATGGCATAAAACCACCGAAATAACGAGAGTGATTTAAAAATGTTTTTGCAATTGGTAAAGAACAAAGAGAGTAAATTCTAGCCTCTTTTACTTCTGTTGGTTTTGCATCCTTTTTTGTAAACATTTTTACATA
>JALSWC010000117.1 GCA_027060825.1 Sulfurimonas sp. | reverse complement strand
ATAATTTCTCTCTTTTTAATATTACTTTTAGATAGTTTTGAAGTTAAGAAAGATACTCTTAAAGAGCTGAAAAAGCAGACAGAACTTTTAGAAAAAATCTGTGTAAAAGAGTGTAAATAACATCTTTTAAAGCATAACTTGGATAAAATAAAGATAATTTTATCTAAGGATACCTATGTTTGAAGTAGTTATTGGGCTTGAAGTCCACGTACAATTAAATACAAAAACAAAACTTTTTTGCTCGTGCGCTACGAGTTTTAATCATAAGCAAAATACAAATGTTTGTCCAACTTGTTTAGCTCTTCCTGGAGCACTTCCTGTTTTAAATAAAGAAGTCGTTCATAAATCTATTATGCTAGGTACTGCACTCGATGCAACTATAAATAGAATCTCTTACTTTGATAGAAAATCTTATTTTTATCCAGATAGTCCATCTTCTTATCAAATTACACAACTTTACACGCCTATTGTAGAGCATGGAAAATTGCAAATTGATTTTGAAGATGGTTCAAATAAAGTTATTCGCGTAAATCGCGCACATATTGAAGCCGATGCTGGTAAAAATATTCATGATGGTGATATATCTAAAGTAGATTTAAACCGTGCAGGAACACCACTTCTTGAAATAGTGAGTGAGCCAGATATGAGAAGTGCTGATGAGGCGATTTTGTATCTTAAAAAGCTCCACTCTATCATCCGTTATCTCGATATTGGTGATGCAAATATGCAAGAGGGGAGTTTTCGTGTAGATGTTAATGTTTCTATCCGTCCAAAGGGAGATGAAAAACTTTATACTCGTGTTGAAATTAAAAATATTAACTCCTTTAAATTTATTCAAAAAGCGATTGAGATTGAAGTCGCACGACAGAGTGAAGCTTGGGAAGATGGGCTTTATGAGCAAGAGATTTGTCAAGAGACACGCCTTTTTGATTCTGTAAAACAAGAGACTCGTTCTATGAGAGGAAAAGAGGAAGCTGCTGATTATAGATATTTTCCGGAGCCAGATTTGCTTAAATGTGTAGTAACTGATGAGATGATGCAAAAATATACAAAAATTCCAGAACTTCCAGATGCAAAGAGAGAACGATTTATAAGTGAATATGGGATGAGCGAATATAATGCTGGGGTGATAACGGCAAGCGTTGAAATAGCAAATTTCTTTGAAACTATGATGGGTGAAGAGGGCATAAGTGCAAAAACTGCTACCACATGGTTAAGTGTTGAACTTCCTAGTCGTCTAAGAGGAGAGGTGAATATTACAAACTCTGCAGTAGATGCTAAAAAACTTGGCTTTCTTGTGAAAAGAATTGATGATAAAACTATTAGTGGAAAAGCTGCAAAAGAGGTACTTGACTTCTTAATGGAAAATGAAGAGGTTTCTGTAGATGATGCTATTGATAAACTTGGGCTTAAACAGGTGACAGATATGGGTGCCATTGAAGCAATATGTGATGAAATCATTAATGCTAATCCTGAAAAAGTGGAGCAGTATAAAGGTGGAAAAGAGAAACTTTTTGGCTTTTTTGTAGGGCAGGTTATGAAAGCTTCTAAAGGGAGTGCAAACCCTCAAGTCGTAAATGAAATTTTAAAAGCAAAACTAGGGTAGAAAATGCTAAAAAATATTGTAGTAAATATTGCTTATTATCTTGATACATCAAGTACATATCAAAAAAGGAAGCGTTTTTACTATGATATATTAGAAAATGATAAAAATAAATATAAAAAATTTATAGATATTTTTATGAGTGTTCTGATTCTTATTAGTGTTGCAGTTTTAATTAGAGAAGTAAAATATAATGTTGATGATTATCTTCTCTTTTTTAGTAATTATATTGTCTCTTTTTTCTTTTTAATAGAATATTTATTGCGTTTATGGGTAAATAGTAGTGTCAGTAAAATTATTGTTAAACGAGCAGAGTATGATTCATTTTTACTTCGTGATGTTCGACTTTCAAAAGCACTTAAAGAGGTATTTTTAGTAAAAATTCATTATATGCTTTCTCCTCAGGCTATTGTAGATTTATTAGCCATTATGCCTTTTTTTCATCAATTAAGAGTACTTAGAATATTTATACTTTTTCGTGTTTTTAAACTTTTTCGCTATACAAAGAGTATTCAAATTATCACCTCTATTTTAGCAACGAAAAAATTTGAATTTTTAACTTTAGCTATGTTTGCCTCTGTAGTTATTTTTATATCTTCTGTATTAATTTATGTGATGGAAGCAAACCAACCAAATTCGCAAATAAACACTTTATACAAGGCAGTTTATTGGGCAATTGTAACTATATCTACAGTTGGATATGGTGATATAACTCCTGTCTCAAATGAAGGACGATTTGTCGCTATGTTGGTAATTAGTGCGGGTGTTGCTGTTTTAGCATTTACCACTTCGCTTTTTGTCTCTGCTTTTACTGAAAAACTTGATGAAATCAAAGAAATAAAAACAGTAGAGGGTATTGCAAAATTAAAAAAACTTTATCTTATTTGTGGTTATAGTGATGTGGCAAGTACTGTTGCTAAAAAACTGAGCAAAGCAGGAAATAAAATTATTGTACTTGATAAATCTGAAAGTAGAGTTGCAGAAGCAGTAAAAGATGGTTTTGTTGCTCTTGCTTATGATCCTGGAAGTGTTGAGAGTTATAAAAAAATAAATGTAAACTTAGACAAGCAGGTAAGATCTATTTTATGTTTAAGTGAAGATGATGTAGAGAATGTTTACACAGCTTTGACAATACGCTCACGCAGTAAAAGTGTAGAAATTTTATCGTTACTTATAAATGATAAAAATCGTAAAAAATTAGAATTTGCAGGAATAAATAAAATTGTCTATCCTCAAGAGTTAGTTGGACTTATTACAAAAGAGCTAGTGGGAGTACCTGTTGCGTTTGAAGTGATTCATGAACTCAGAAGTGAATATGCAAATGTAAAAATTGATGAACTAGGTATAACACAGAGAATAGTTGATAACTTTGCGACTGTTTCGGAGTTAGATAACAAAAATTACAGGATTGTATTACTTGGTATTTATAAAACAAGTAAAGAGAGATTTTATTTTAATCCAATGGATGATACAATTTTAGAAGTAGGAGATTACCTTTTAGTCGTTGGTTATTCTATGTTTATAAGAGAGTTTGAAAAGTATCTTCATACAAGGGTTCGTAGTGAGTAAAAGGACAGCTTTAATTTTTGGGCATAATAAATATGCAGATGAAATTATTTCAAATGTTAAAAAGACATACAGTAATATTCGTATTTTTTCCTTAGAAGATATTGATGCTGATTCTTCTTATAAAGTAGAAAAATTTGATTTAAGTGATGAATGGAAAGGTATTGGTGAAGATATTAATATTGAAGAATCAATTGCTTTTTGTGTTTTAGAAGATATGGCAGAAAATATTTTTTTGACAATATCTTTGCGTTCAAACTTTGTAGATTTAGCAATTATTGCAGTAGCGCTTAATCGGGAAAGTGCAAATAAACTCTCAATGGCAGGTGCAAATAAAGTGATACCCCTTGTTGAGACAACGGCTGATATTATTACAAATATGCTTGAAAAACCAATTTCTAGTAAGATTTTAAATAATATTCTTTATGAAGAGAGTAGTCTTAAAATTGCACAAATTAAAATTGATACAGAGAGTAAACTTGATAATCATAAGTTAGCGAGTATTGATTGGACACGCTATCATGGTGTTCTTATTTTATCATTGATTCATGAAGATATGAAAAGTGAATTTATCTATTCTAAAAAGATGAAAGAGTATGTAATTCAAAGTGGAGATATTTTAGTTGTCGTTGGATATGAAGATGATATTAGTGAGTTTGAAAAAATAATAGGGAGTAAGAGATATGTTAATTGGAGTCATTGGCGCAGGTAAATGGGGCAGTGCATTAGCATATGCTTTGAGTGAAAAAAATAGTGTTTGTATAACTTCAAGAACCCCTCGTAATAGAGAAAATTTTGTCTCTCTTGAGAATGCACTTGCTTGTGAGTATCTTGTTATTACAGTACCAGCACAACAGGTGGCAGGATGGTTGAAGAACTCTTTTGTTTTTAAGGGACAGAAGATTTTAGTTGCTTCAAAAGGTATAGAGGCTTCAAGTGGAAGATTTTTGAATGAAATTTATGCAAAATATGTCCCTTCTGAAAATATTGCTTTTTTATCTGGACCCTCTTTTGCAACGGAAGTGATGCAGTCTCTTCCAACGGCACTTGTGGTTAATGCAACAGAAAAAAAGTTAGCTAAAGAGTGGAGTAACCTTTTTCCATCTTTTATAAAAACATATACTTCAATTGATGTTATAGGGGCTGAGATCTCTGGTGCCTATAAAAATGTTATAGCAATTGCTGCGGGCATTTGCACAGGACTTGAACTTGGCAATAATGCAGCAGCAGCACTCATTTCTCGTGGACTTGTAGAGATGCAGCGTTTTGGACTAGCTTATGGTGCTAAAGAGGAGAGTTTTATAGGTTTGAGTGGTGCAGGTGATCTTTTTTTAACAGCCTCTTCTACAATGAGTAGAAATTTTAGAGTAGGTTTAGGACTTGCAAAATTACAAACACAGCAAGAGATTACGGATACTCTTGGTGAAGTAGCAGAGGGCATTGGAACGGCGTATGCCTTGCATGAGATTGCACAAAAAAACAATCTTTATCTTCCTATTGCAAAAGAGGTTTATTTGACACTTGAGGGTAAAAATCCTCATGAAAGTCTGAGGGATTTACTCACACATTAGTAATCTTTATTGCTTTTTTTTCTTTTTTGGAGCATCATATAGAAGTCTTTAAAGATTAAAAAAAGACAATAGAGCCACAAAGCATCAAGAATATAATTTTGAGATAAACCATGTAAACTAAGATAGGGATAACCAAGCACTATAGGCCACTTTAAAAAATAAAAAAATAAAATTCCAACACCGTATAATTCTTTCATAAAATATCTTAGCTAATAATTATAAAATTTTAGATAAAATCTCCATAATATATAAAAAAAGGTTGTTATTATGATTGTACATATAGTAGTGTTTAAATTTAAAGATGAGAATAAAAAAGCAAATTTAGAGATGATAAAAAAGAGACTTAAAAATTTGGTGCAAGAGATAGATACTCTTAAAAGTATGGAAGTTGGAATTGATTTTAATCACTCTCCAAGAGCTATGGATTTGTCTCTTTATGCAACATTTGAACATGAATCAGGTTTAAAAACTTATGCAACACATCCTGCTCACTTAGAGGTCGTTTCACTTATAAAAGAGCTGACAATAGAGTCAAAAGTTGTTGATTATATTTCATAAGAAATCGAAATAAAATAAAAAATAGACTTAAATCGTCATAGTACTTTTTATTTTATTCTAAGAATATAATTTCTCACTGTATAATTAAGGAAATTTTATATAAAGGTAAGGTTATGTCTAAAATAGGTTCAGAACCCGAATTAAGAGATTTTGATGATTATGATACTCTAAGTGGCGAAAAAAAAAGAGTTGTATGGGGTGTTGTAATAGTTGGAATCCTTATAGGATGCGTATTTTTTGCAGCAAGTAAAATTTATACTGATAAGGGAGATGCTATAATCATTCATGATGATATAACAAATGTCCCCTTGTCTAAGAGTATTTTATAAATTAAAAGGAAAATAGATGTTAATGACACTAGTGGGAATATATAGTTTATATGTTTTAATTACCATATATGTGAGTGTAATGCAAATAGGTTATATTAATCAAATTAAGAGAAAAACACCTGTGTTGTTGACAGCAAATGATTTTTTAAAAGCAGGTAATTACGCAGTTGCAAAAGAGAAACTCTCTATTGTAAATGTTTTTATTGAGTATTTTATTTTTATAGTCTGGATAGCATTTGGAATTGCTTGGTTACACTCTGCGTTTATTACAACTTCAAATGATGCTTTTATGAATGTTGAAATTGTGATGAGTTTTATTGTTATTAACTCTCTTATCTCTATGCCATTTTCATACTATGAAAAATTTGTACTTGATGAAGCATTTGGTTTTAATAAATCAACGCTTGCACAATGGATAAAAGATACATTAATCTCGTTTGTAATGACACTTATTATTGGTTCTTTGGTGGTTTGGGGAATTTATGAGATTATTGAAAATTCTGCTCTTTGGTGGTTGTGGAGTTTTGTGTTTATTTTTGCAATTGTTATTCTAATAAATATGCTCTATCCAACTTTTAGAGCAATGTTTTTTGATAAACTCACTCCTCTTGAAGATGAAGAGCTAGATAGTGAAATAAAAAGACTTATGGATGCAACAGGCTTTGTAAGTAGTGGTGTTTTTGTGAGTGATGCAAGTAAAAGAGATGGAAGACTCAATGCTTACTTTGGTGGTTTTGGAAAATCAAAGAGAGTTGTTCTTTTTGATACACTCCTTGAAAAATTAAGTACAAAAGAGTTATTAGCAGTTTTAGGACATGAGCTTGGACATTTTGCACATGGGGATGTTTTTAAAAATATTGCTTTAGTAGGTGGGATGCTTTTTGCAATGTTTGCTATTTTTGGTAACTTGCCAGATAGTCTCTATCTTGAGATGGGAATTGCAAAAGAGCCTTTTGTTATTATGATTTTACTTATGCTTTTTATGCCTGTACTTGGTTTTATTATGATGCCTATTATGGGTGTAGTAAGCCGTAAAAATGAGTATGCAGCAGATAAAATGGGAAGCGAACTTGGTGGTGAAGCAGGGGAGATAGAACTTGCTAATGCTTTGCAAAAATTAGTAGAAGAGAACAAAAGTTTTCCTCTTTCTCATCCTTTGTATATATTTTTCCATTACACTCATCCACCTGTAATTGAGAGACTTAAAGAGCTTGGTGTGGACATTGGCTATGTTGAGCGAAGTGGTATTGAGGGTAGATGCGAAGTAGATATTTAGTAAAAGATTTACTTTTACAAGCAACGCAAATCCTCTCAGATGCAGATATACAAAGAGCTTCACGAGAGGCACAACTTCTATTGATGGCACATTTAAAAGTAGATGAGTTATGGCTTATAACGCATCAGAGTGCCAGTGTTGAAAATGTAGAGAATTATTTGCAGTGGGTACAGAGGCGTGCTTTAAATGAGCCATTTGAATATATTGTAAATAGAGTTAATTTTTATAGTGAAGAGTTTTATATTGATGAGGGTGCGCTTATTCCTCGTCCTGAGACAGAACTTCTTATAGATGAAGTGTTGAAAAATATTGATGATAAAGAGAGCGATATGCTCTTTGTTGAAGTTGGTGTTGGCAGTGGTATTATCTCTATAATGTTGGCAAAGCATCTTAAAAATGCAAAATTTATTGCTGTTGATATATCCTCTGGCGCACTCGAAGTTGCACGAAAAAATAGAGAGATTTTTGGGCTTGAAAATAGAATTGAGTTGCGTTTAGGTTCTCTTTTGGAACCGATAGAGGAAGAGATTGATTATCTTGTATCCAATCCTCCTTATATTGAAGATGGAATGAGCCTAGAATCAAACCTCTCTTATGAACCACAAAATGCTCTTTTTGGTGGAAGTGTTGGCGATGAAATCATAAAACAACTTCTTGATGAAGTCTTAAAGAAGCAGATTAAGTTTTTTAGTTGTGAGATGGGTTATGACCAACAAGATAAAATACGAGAATATTTAAAAGATAAAAAGTATAGTAGTTTAGAATTTTACAAAGATTACAGCTCTTTTGATAGAGGCTTTACTCTTCAGAATAAAGGTTAGAAAATTGAAAAAAAATATATATTTAGATTTTGCATATTTTATTATTTTAGCAGCAACATTTGGTGCTGTTATTACTTTGGGAGCTATTGTTGCACCAGTTGTTTTTCATACAGATAAAATTACTGTAAACTTGCTCATAGATAACTATAATGCAGGTATTATTATGGGAGAAATTTTTCGTCGTTTTTCTTACTGGGTCTATTTTATGGTGATTTATGTTCTCTTCTATGAGGCAATGGTTTATAAAAGAGGAGAACGAGATGCCATCAGTTTTGCTAGTGCTGTGATTGTCATTTTTTCTGGTTTACTTTTTAGTGCTATTTATGTTCCTAAAATTCTTACAATGCAGGCACTTGGAGCAGAGGCTACACAGAGTGATACTTTTGAAAATATTCATATAGCGAGTGAAATAGATTTCAAAATTTTAGCAGTTGCTCTTCTTGTTTTATTTGTAAGAAGATTAATGATTTTACGACTCCCTTCAAAATAAATTAACACTAAATTAACACTTTTTCGCTATTATCTATCTACTTAAACTCAAGGTAGATAGATGTCTCTTTTCAAACTTATTACTCTTTTTGTTTTTTTAACCGTTTCACTTTTTGCATATCCTAATTACTCTTTAGCTGTTAAAGAGAAAAAGCTCTATCCTATGGGTGAAAAGATTTATAAGAAAAAGTGTCCACAACTCAATCTTAAAAAGTATAAAAGTTTTGATGCCCTGCAAAATGATGTTGTTAATAAACATATCTGTTCAAAGCTCCATTCAAAATACAGTGATGCTCTTTTACTCTATCTTTGGGAAGTGAAAAGAGAAAATGCTCCTACAAAACATTATGCAAGACTTAGAGTAACAAAAACCGATAAATGTCCTATTTGTGGTATGTTCTTATATAAATATCCACGATGGGTAGCACGCATAGAGTATAAAAATAGAACGAAAAATCCATCTTTTGATGGTGTAAAAGATATGATGAAATACTACTTTAAACACTCTCAAAATATTAAAGTGATTTTGGTGCAAGATTACTATACACAAGAGACGGTTGATGCAAAAGATGCTTATTTTGTTGTTGGAAGTAGCGTTTATGGTCCAATGGGCAATGAACTGATTGCATTTAAAGATAAAAAAGAGGCAAAACGATTTATGCTTGATCATAAAGGTAAACAAATACTCTCTTTCAAAGAGATTACTCCCCATGAAGTTGATAAGTTAGATGAATAATAAAAGTAACTATTTTTTATCTTTTTTAGCTCTTTTACTCTTTTTATTTGTAGGGGAGTTACTTTATCTCTATTTTTATAAGAGTGAGACGAAAGAGAGTAAGGAACAAAAAAGTAAATTGCTAAGCTTATCTACTATATCAAATTTTAATAGTGCCGTGAAAAATAGTCAAATCGAGTTAAAAAAATGAAAAAAATTAATTTCTACCTTCTTGAATATGCCATAAATTATATATTCCGTTATAAATCAAAAAATATTTTTATTGTTATAGTGCTTACACTTATGACTGCTCTTTTAGCATCATTTTTATTTGTTCAAAGTTCTTTAAAGTATGAGCTTAACACTACATTTAAGTCTCTTCCTGAAATAGTTGTGACAAATCAAAAGGCTGGAGTAGATACAACTATTGATGATAGGGTAATGGATGCTATTTTAAATATTAATGGTGTGAGTGATGTTGTTTCTCGCGTATGGGGGTATTACAAATTTTCTCATGCGAAGCTTTTACTTATTGGTGTTGATGAATTTGAAAATCATTATGATAGTGTAGTAAAAAATAGTCTCAAAAAGTATGATTTGAATAGTTCTAGTATGGTAATAGGAGAGGGTGTAAAAGCACTTTTTACAAAGCATTACTACCGTAAATATTTTAACTTTATAAAAAGAGATGGAAAAGTCGTAAGAGTAAATATTGCAGGAGAATTTTCTCCACAAACCCAGTTGGAGTCAAAAGATATGATTCTTTTAGATAAAGATACTCTTCGTACTATTTTTGGCTATAAAAGCAGTGAGGCAACTGACCTAATAGTAAAAGTAGCCAATCCATTAGAAGTTCCATCTATTGCATTAAAAATTAAAGAGATACTTCCAAATGCAAAGGTTGAGACAAAAAAAGAGATGAAACGAGCATTAGAGGGACGGTTTAATAATACAAGTGGAATTTTCTTAATGCTTTTTATTATTACTCTTTTTACTTTTTTCATTATTGTGTATGATAAATCCAATGGTTTAAGCAGTGAAGAAAAGAGAGAAATAGGTATTTTAAAGGCAATTGGCTGGAGAGTAGAAGATGTTCTTAATGTTAAACTCTATGAGGGGCTTATCATATCTTTTAGTTCTTATTTGATGGGTTTATTGTTTGCACTCTTTTATGTCTATATTTTAAATGCTCCAATTATTAAAAATATCTTTTTATCCTATAATAGTATGCAGTGTATTACACTTCCGTTTGTCATGGATTATGATACACTCTTTTTACTTTTTTTCTTATCTGTTCCTATCTATATTGCAGCGACAATCATTCCTTCCTGGCGTGTTGCTACTATTGATGCTGACGAGGTGATGCGATGATACAACTACACAATGTTATAAAAACTTATGACGATAAAGTACAGGCACTTAAAGGTGTTGATTTACAATTTAAAGAGGGTGAGTTTATTGTTTTAAAAGGGGTGAGTGGAAGTGGAAAAAGTACCATTCTCTCTTTGATTGCAGGACTTTTAAAACCAACATCAGGAGAGGTTATAGTAGATAATAAAAAAATCTCAAAACTGCCTGACCATTTTTGTAGTGAATTTAGACGCGATAACATTGGATTTATATTTCAAAAATACAATCTTATTAGTACATTGAGTGTGTATGATAATATTGTACTGCCTCTAGTTCCTGAAAACTTAGAGAGAGAAGCTCTTGAAGAGAAATTTCAAAGAACAGTAACCCTTTTCAATATAAAACATAAAGAGGGGAGCTTGGTGAAAAATCTCTCTGGTGGTGAACAACAAAGGGTGGCAATAGCCCGTGCAAATATCAATAATCCTAAAATTATATTAGCAGATGAACCAACAGCAAATTTGGATGAAAAACTCTCTTTGAATTTTATAGAGATTATGAGAGGGCTAAAAGCAACAAATAAAACGATTATTTTAGCAACACATGACCCACTTTTTTTTCATTTGGATTTTATAGATAGAATTATTGAAGTAAAAGATGGACAATGTTACTAACACCTGAAATACTCACACTTGATATTTTAAATATTCTATTTTTACTTTTTGCGACTGTGGCATTTTTCTTTAGTGTGAAGATATTGTTACAGTATAAGGCAGATGAAACGACATCTTTGCAGTATAAGCTTGAAAAGCAGAGTTATCTTATTGCAACAATTATAAAGTTTATTTTTGCTATTAAAATTCCACTATTTATTTTTTTTATATTTACCTTAGATAAAATTTCTACTGTTTTACCAGGAGCTATGTGTGGGGCAGGGGTTGTCAATGCAACACAATATGGTACTCCTCTTATAATGTTAAAAATACTTAATTTGTATCTTTTTGCTTATTGGATAGTTTTAAACAGTGAAGATATGAAACTTGAAGATAGAAGATATTTAAAATTGAAATTTGCTGTTTTTAGTGTTGCCTATATTTTATTATTTATTGAAATTATTTTGCAAATGAGTATGTTTTTTTCTATTGATGTAAATAGTGTGGTTGATTGTTGTGGTTCTATTTACTCTACAACAAATGGAACATATATGGCAGATATTATTGGTGCAAAACCACTCTATCTACTCTCTTTGTTTTATGGTATTTATCTTTTTATTATTATTGCGTATATTGCTAAAAATAGATATTTTTACTCAATTTTTAATCTTCTGTTTATGATTATTGCTCTTATCTCTTTGATTGGTTTTTTTGGTACATATATTTACGAGTTACCAACGCATCATTGTCCATTTTGTATGTTACAAAAAGATTATCATTATGTAGGATATTTCTTATATACTTTTCTTTTTGTAGGAACATTTTATGGAATTGTTCTAGGGCTTATTGTATTTAGTAAAAAAGAGAGTGATTTAAGATTTAAAATTTCACTGTTTTTTGACACACTTTATGTTGTTGTTATAACTGCGTATCCACTCTTTTACTATCTGAAAAATGGAGTTTTTCTTTAGATATTATTCCCTGCACCAAATTTGTCATTCCACCATTCACTTGGAGTATAAGTGCTTTTTTTAATACTCTCCTCATCAAAAGGGTACTCATAATTATTGCAGTATTTGAGTATAGTTTCATATGCTTCATTTATCTGCATACTCATCTGGTTTGCTTTTTCAATATCATCTCTGTGCTTATCAGGATGCCATTTTTTCATAAGGTTCTTGTATCTGTTTTTAATCTCTTTAAGGGAAGATTTTTCACGAAGACCAAGGAGTGATTTGGCCTTCATAATTTTAGAAAAGGAGTTCAATGAAGATTAATCTTGTTGATTTCTCATATATGCGGGGATGTCAAGAAAGTCATTATCTAAGTCTCCCCCAACAACAAGCCGTGGACGAACTTTTGCACGAGGGGTTACTACTGGAGTTTCACTTACAAAATCTTCATTATTTGTAGTGCTAAAATCTTTTTCAAAACCAGTAGCAACAAGAGTGATTTTTATATAATTTTCAGGAAGTGTACTATCTGTTGAGGTTCCCCAAATAACTTCAGCATCATCATGTGCACTTTCGTGAACAACATCCATGGCATCGGCAAGTTCTAACATTGGAAAGTCTGGATGCATACTAAAGTGTACTAATACACCCATTGCTCCATTAATAGACATACTATCAAGTAGTGGAGATTCAATAGCTGCTTTAATAGCTTCATAAGCAGCATTTTCTCCCTCATGCTCACCAACACCCATAAGTGCCATCCCCTTGTGGCTCATAACAGTTTGTAAGTCAGCAAAGTCAAGGTTGATGTCATTATCTCCACTTGAGAGGATAACACCAGAAGTGCCACTAACAGCTTGTGCTAAAATTGCATCTACAATCTTAAAACTCTCTTTTAGTCCAAGTTTTCTGTCTATGATAGAGAGAAGTTTGTCATTCGGAATAACTACAATAGAATCACTCTCTTTTTTAAGTTCTTCTAATCCACTCTCTGCAAGTTTTGATCTTCTGTTTCCTTCAAAGCGAAAAGGTTTTGTGACGACAGAAATTGTTAATGCACCAATCTCTTTTGCAATTTGTGCAACAACTGGAGCAGCCCCTGTTCCTGTACCACCACCTAAACCAGCAGAGATAAATACAATATCTGCACCATTAAGTGCTTCTCTTATTTCATCATAATTTTCTAATGCAGAATCTTTACCAATTTCTGGTTTCATCCCTGCACCAAGACCTTTAGTAAGCTTTTCGCCTATCTGAATTTGTGTTGCTGCGTTTGTTTCATTGAGGGCTTGTGCATCAGTGTTGATAAGCATCATTTCAATGCCTTTCACATTTTCATTAATCATATGCCCTATCATATTACCACCACCACCACCAACACCAACTGCTATAATTCTTGCTCCGTTAGGATTATGTGTTATTTCTTCAACTTTAAATGCTTCCATTAATTACTCCTTTAAAATAACTGGGTTGCCCAGTTCCAAAACTTACTAAAGCTACTCGCTTCATCACTCTTTTTCTCTTTTGCATCTTCTACTACTAGGTTCATCATTTTCGCCTTTTTAGGTTCCTCTGATGCTACAACTGGAATATCAAGAGTGTTACTAAAATTAACACTGCTTTGTTCTCTTGGTACCTCATTTGTATGGCGTACTCGTTTATTTACATCAATTTCATATCTTGTATATGCATTTGCAGAATAAATAATAAGGCCAATAGCACTAGAAAATTCTGGTCCTCTGAGGGAGTCAAAAAGTCCATTCATTTCCATTGGTTTTGCAAGTCCCACAGGTATTGAACCAAAAGTAGCAATCGCTAAATCTCTGATGCCCTCCATTTTTGAAAAACCACCAGTCAAGACAATTCCTGCACCAATTTGATCTTTTAAACCACTATTTTCAATAAACTGCGCCAAAATCATAAGAGTCTCTTCCACTCGTGCAAATATAACATTATGTACAACTTCAAGGGAAACTTCATGTGTAGTCTCTTCATCGCCAATTATTGGTAACTCAATAAGATCATTACTTGGTGTAAGTAGTGAACCGTAAGTAAGCTTTACGGTATCTGCAATATTAAGAGGTGTATGGAGTGCCATTGACAAATCATTTGTTACATGGTTTGAACCGACACCAAGGTATTCATTGTATCTTATTGAGTTACCTGAATAGATAGCAATATTACTTGTATTACCACCCATATCAATTACAGCTGCACCTAATTCTTTTTCATCTTCATTGAGTGTTGCAATAGCAGAAGCATAACTATTAAGTACAATGTTTTCTACTTCAATCCCAGCACCTTTTACAGCTTTTCTTAGATTGTTTAGATTTGATTTTTGTGTTGTAATAATATGCGTTTCAACTTCTAAGCGTGAAGCATTCATTCCTAAAGGATCTTCTATATAATCTTGATCATCTACTTTAAAATTAAAAGGAAGTGCATGAAGTACTTCATATTCATTTGGAATGTTAGCGTTATATAAAGATGTATGCATAACTCGTTTTATCTCTTCAAGCGATATCTCTTTACTTTGTATATTTACAATACCACTAGAATTCACACTTTTTGTATAAGCTCCAGATATAGAGACAATAGCCGTTGCAATGGGACTTCCTGAAACTCGTTTAGCATCCTCTACAGCAGTTTTAATACTACGAGAAGCTAACTCAATATTGATAATACTACCTTTTTTGAGTCCTTGTGCCTTTGTAATTCCAGCCCCTGTTATAGAGATGTCATTATTGTTATCTATTTCAGCAGTTATTGCACAAATTTTTGTAGAGCCAATATCAATGGCTAAGATAGTTTTACTCAATTTAGAGTCCTTTAATAAATATCTCAGTTTTGTACATTTTTTGAAGCTTTTTAATTAATCCTTCATTAAATATTGTACTTTTTAACTTATGCATTTCACCATCTAATTTAACAGTAGTATTAGAAAGCATTTTTTGTTCCAAAATATTATACAAAATAACATTTCCATCATTAAGCGTTATAAAACCTTTTTTCTTATCACTAACAAAAAGTTTTTGTAAAAAGTTTGTTGCTTCCATTTTATTTAATAATGTGAGTTTTTTTGTTGCATTTACAGTAATAAAATCTGTTGTCTTACCAGAAAATTTCTTTAAAGAATTTGTAGCAAGTTTTATAATATTTTCTTTTTTCATCTCTGTTATATAGAGAGGTAAAACTTCTGCTTTTGCAGCAGCAAAACTTTTTGCTTTGGCTGGTGTAATTTTTGTGAGTTTAAATATATAATAACTCTCACCAACTTTAATAGGCTTCATAAATGGATCTGAAAGTGAGTGTTTTGAGATTTCTATTAATGTCGCAGAATTAAAAGAATTATTAGATTGAGAAATAGTAGTCTCTTCTTGAGTAACACCAGCTTTTAGTCTATCTTTTTTAAATGCTATGTACATTCTCAAGGCTTGGTCTTTTGTCGCTTTCTGATTTAATTCTTGAATAACTTGTTTTTTTGCTTTTGCTAAAGGAAGAATCTTGCCATCTTTTGCTCTATAATGTATTTTATTTTCTTGGTAGTAATTTACTACTGTGTTTTTATCATACTGTTGTGTGATAGGTGCTTGTTTTATAAAATTTACTTGGTATAGAACATCACTCATAAAATTATTTTTACGATTTTGCCAGAATTTTTTGAGTTTTTCATCTGTAACATTTACTTTAATGCTTTTAAGCGTAATTTTCTTATATTTTATCTTATCTGCTATTTTAAAGATTGAAGCAAGAATATTTTTCTCATTCTTTGAAACTTCAATAGGAAGGAGTTTAAGAGTTTTTTCTATTAATAACTCTTTTTTCAATGCAGTTTCATACTCTGTAGGCGTAAGTCTATTTTGTGCAAGTACTTGTTTGTAAACTTCTTTGTTAAAAACACCATTTTCTTGAAAAGCTTTTTGTGCTTCTAACGCTTTAATGAGTTCATTGTTTGTTGTAAGCAAATCATATGAAGAAGCAAGATTTAAAATGAGGGCTTGTTGGAGTAAACTTTGAAGAGCTTGTTGCTTTAGTCCATATTGTTTTGCTTTTTCTTCATCAAAATTACCCTGTAGTGCTTGGCTATATTGATTATATAAACGAGAATAAACTTTTTGGAGTTGACTTTGAGAAATTTTAATATTTCCTACTTTTGCAACTGCTCCAGCTTTATTCCCATAGCTATATTGCCCCCATCCTACAAAACCAGCACCAATAAAAGCAATAGTTGAAATCCAAATAGTTATTATTAGCCACTTTTTGTGTCTTTGCATCCAAGTAATCATATAAAAATATACCTTCTGTATCAAATTTCCGTAATTTTATGTAAATTCGTATTAAAACTTGATAAAGAAGTGCTACAAAGCTATAATTTGCATATGAAAAATGAAAAAATGAAAAATAGAGACCTAAATGTCCTTTGGCATCCTTGTACTCAAATGAAAGATCATGAGACACTTCCTCTTATTCCAATCAAAAAAGCACATGGAATTTACTTAGAAGATTTTGAAGGAAATAGATATATAGATGCTATTAGTAGTTGGTGGGTAAATATGTTTGGACACACGAATAGTTATATAAATGAGAAGATAAAAGAGCAGTTAGAGAGTCTTGAACATGTCATACTTGCAGGATTTACACATGAACAAGTGGTAAAACTCTCAGAGAGACTTGTAAAGCTAACACCACCACATTTAGATAAATGTTTTTATTCAGATAATGGTTCTTCTGCTGTTGAAGTGGCACTTAAAATGAGTTTTCATGCACATTTGAATGATGGAATTACAAAACCCTTGTTTGTATCGCTTAAAAACTCTTATCATGGTGAGACAATAGGTGCATTAAGTGTTGGAGATGTAGAACTTTACAAAGATACTTATGCACCCCTTCTTCTTGAAACTATTCAAACGCAGGTTCCAAAAGATATGAGTGAAGAATCTGCACTAAACTCAGCTGTTGCGTTTGAGACTCTGTGTGAGCAAAGAGCTGATGAAATAAGTGCCATAATTCTTGAACCATTGATTCAAGGAGCAGGGTATATGCATATGTACAATCCTCTTTTTTTAGTGCGTGTTCGAGAGATTTGTACAAAATATAATGTGCATCTTATTGCCGATGAAGTGATGGTGGGTTTTGGGCGTACAGGAGAGCTGTTTGCATCGCAAAAAGCGGGTATCTCTCCTGATTTTTTAGTGCTTTCAAAAGGGCTTACTGGAGGGTACTTACCACTCTCTGTTGTGCTGACTTCAAATGAGATTTATGCAAAATTTTATTGTGATTATAATAAACACAAAGCATTTTTACATTCACACTCTTATACAGGAAATGCTCTTGCTTGTGCTGCTGCGAACGCAACATTAGATATTTTTGAAAATGAAAATATTATAGAAAAAAATAGAGAACTCTCTAGCTATATGGCACAAAAACTTCAAAAATTTGAGAAGCTTTCTAATGTAAAAGAGATTCGGCAAACAGGTATGGTGGCTGTGGTAGAACTGCAAGGGTATGAACCACAAGAGAGAATAGGCTTAAAAGTCTATCGATACGGTTTAAAACATGGTGTTTTACTGCGTCCTCTTGGTCATATTGTCTATTTTATGCCACCTTATATTATCACAAAAGAGGAGATAGATATAATGATGGATTGTGCTTATGATGCTCTAAAGAGCCTCTAATCTATTTAAACCAGCTTTTCATTTTGTCTATTACAGAATCAAGAACACCTTCATGTGGTGTTGACTCTATCCCAAATGACTCTTGAAGTTTATTTAAGAGTTCTAGCTGTGTATCATTAAGAGTTTTAGGATATTGAATATTTACTATTGCAATAAGATTTCCTTTGCCATGACCATGAACATCTTCTATTCCTTCTCCTCTAAAGGTAAATCGTTGTTTGTCTTTTGTTCCAACATCAAGTTTGAGTTCTAATTCTCCTGTTAATGATGGGATGGTAAGTGTATCACCTTTGATTGCTTGGGTGAAAAATACGGGAATTTCTATATAAACATCATTATCATTTCTTATAAAATGTTTATCTTGTTTGACTTCAAAAGTGACATATAAATCACCACGATGCCCTTTTTTACCAATATTTCCTTTCCCTGATACTCTTAAACGATTTCCACTGTCAATACCTTTTGGTACATTTACCTTCACTGTTTCTCTCACTTCTTCATATCCTAAACCTCTACAAGATTTACAAGGATCTGTTGCTGAAGTACCTGTTCCATGACAAACTGGGCATGTTTGAGAAAATGTCATAAAGCCCTGTTTTGCGTAAATTTGACCTTGCCCTTTACATTGTGAACAGGTTGAGAGTTTTCCGTCTTTTGCACCAGTACCTTTACATTTTTGACAAGATTTTTTGTAAGTAAATTCTACCTCTTTTTCACATCCGAAGATAGCTTCATTAAATTCAATATACATATCTACATTAATATCAAGTGGATACTTGTCCATATCTGCAGGATTTTGGCGTCTTCTACCACCAGCTCCACCAAAACCACTGAACATCTCTTCAAACATACTTCCTAAATCATCAAAGCCAGAAGAAGCATGAGAACCACCTCCCATTCCTTGAAGACCCTCTTTTCCATAACGGTCATAAATGCTTCGTTGTTGATCATCGCTAAGACACTGATATGCTTCATTTACAAGTTTAAATTTGAACTCTGCTTCTTTATCACCAGCATTTTTATCTGGATGATACTGTTTTGCCATTTTTCTATATGCTTTTTTAATTGTAGTTTTATCTGCATTACTTGACACTTCTAATATTTCATAATAGCTTAGGTTTTCCATTGTCGTAAAATCCTGTATAATTTTTTGAAATTATAGCAAATTTTTCACTGAATTTTTGTATAATTCTTTTTATGAAAAACAATATAATAATTCTCGTTTTATCACTTCTTATTTTCGGCTGTTCAAAGCAAGCAGAGACACTTCCTCCTAAACTTCCAAATACTTATGTTGTACCTGTTGCGTTTAGTGAACTTCCTGCTTTGCAAAAAAATAATTTTCAAAATGTTTTAGATGATTTTATAAATAATTGTAGAAGCACTAAATCGAAAAAGATATATGGTTCTTTATGTCAAGAAGCACAAAATAGTAGCAATGCAAAAGAATTTTTACTTAATAATTTTCAGGTATATCGAGTTTATAAAAAGAATGGTGCAAAAGAGGGACTGCTTACTGGCTATTATGAACCAGAATTACAAGGCTCACTCACAAAGAGCAGTGTCTATAAGTATCCACTTTATGCTACACCAAAAGATTTAATAAATGTCGATTTAAGTGCTATTTATCCAGAGCTGAAGCACTATAGACTTCGTGGCAGATTAGAGGGAAATAAAATTGTTCCTTATGATAGTCGAGCAGAGATTAAACGCAGTGATATTAATAGTTCCGTTATATGTTACTGTAAATCAAAAATAGATAGATTTTTTTTAGAGGTGCAAGGTTCTGGAAAAGTAGTTTTGGACAATAATAAAACAATCTATGTTGGATATGCAAATCAAAATGGGTATAAATATAGTTCTATTGGAAAATATCTTATAAAACATGGAGATATATCTGCAAAAAATATCTCTTTACAATCAATAAAAGCATGGTTAGAAGCACATCCTAAAAAAGTTGATACTGTTTTGAATCAAAATAAGGCAATGGTTTTTTTCGCAAAACGAAATCAAGGCGCAACGGGTGCTTTGGGTCTGGAGTTAAGAGCGAAAAGCTCTGTAGCAGTTGATAGTCAATATATTCCACTTGGAAGTATGTTATACTTAAGTTCAAAGTTTAAAAATAAAAAAATTGATAAATTTGTTTTTGCACAAGATGTTGGGGGTGCTATAAAAGGTCCTCTTCGTGCAGATTATTTTTTAGGTAGTGGAGAGCAAGCAATGCAAATAGCAGGAAAACTCAAAGCACCTCTGAAAATGTGGATAATTTTACCTAAAGAAGAAAGATTTATGAATGAATAATTCGCTAGAAAAATTTAATAGGCTTGTGGATTCTCTTGGTGAACTTCCTACAATAGGAAAAAAGTCAGCAACAAGACTTGCATATTATATGATAATGAATGATACTTATACTGGTATGAAAATATCACATGCTATTGAAGATGCTATAGGTAGTTTAAAAAAATGTAGAGAGTGTGGAGGGATGAGTGAAGATGAGTTGTGTCATATATGCTCAGATGAATCTCGTAACAGCTCTTTTTTATGTATAGTTGAAAATGCTAAAGATATTTTACTTTTAGAGGAGAATGGACTTTTTGATGGAAAGTATTTTGTTTTGGACTCATTAGAAGAGTTGAGTATTGAGCATTTAGAAAATATTGCTAGAAATGGTGTGCATGAAGTTTTATTTGCTTTGACCCCATCCATTTCAAATGATGCAGTTATGCTTTATATTGAAGATAAATTAAGTAATTATGAAATTAATTTTTCAAAAATTGCACAAGGTGTTCCAACAGGTGTGAGTTTGGAAAATATTGATTTACTCTCTTTAACGAGAGCATTAGAGGATAGGG
>JALSWC010000116.1 GCA_027060825.1 Sulfurimonas sp. | reverse complement strand
GTGGTATTTTATTACCAAATCCAATCTCTATTTCATCCGCTACAACATAAGAATTAGGCAAATCTTTTATTTGGCTAAACCCTTTATCTTTCCCACCAATCTCCAGAGTATATTTTTCATCAACAAAAAAATCACCCTCTTTAGCAATGTTGAGTCTATTTTTTACACTCAGTTGGTTTGCAAAAAATGTCTCTCTCACTGTACCTATTTCACTCTTTTGACAATAAGCAAAAAGTAGATTTGTATTATTGAGGTATATTTTTGCAGGTTTATTGATTTTCTTTATCCCCTTAACATATTCATCCACTAAAAGAAGCATTTGACCATCATTTAAAAATTCTACATAATCATAAAGTTTTGCTCTGCTAATCTCTGCTACTGCAGCTATTTTTGTATAATTTACTTCAAATGGTTTACTCTCACAAACAACTTCTAAAAGCTTTTTTAGTTTGTAAGTATATTTTTGTTCTATCAAACCTAAGGAGGTTAAGTCCAAATCAATTGTCAAGTTGATAGTATTCAAAAGACTCTCATAATAGGAGGTTTTTTTATCGAAATAGAATGGATAGTAGCCTGTTTTTATATACTCTTTAAAGTCACCCAATATTTTATGATTTTTCTTTACAATGCTTTCGCATATATCAATATGATTTTCAACAAGAGTTTCAAGTTTATAACTATCATAAGTAGTTTTATATTTAAACTCCAAATACTCTCTAAATGAAAAGCCATGAAGATTATAGAGTGTTACACGCCTACTTAAATCACTTTTTGCATTTAAAATAGATGTTGCACTACTCCCTGTAAAGATGACATAAATGTTATACATATCATAAATCGTTTTTAAATAAGCACTAAAATCATTGTAGCGATGTATCTCATCAAGAAGTAGATATTCTCCTCCTGATTCCACAAATGCTTCAACAATATCAATTAAATCAGCACCTACTAAAAATGGATAATCCATGGAGATATAGAGTGCATTTTTATCTTCTTCTTGCAACTCTTGTAAGTATTGAAAAAGAAGTGTTGTCTTACCAACTCCCCTTGCACCAAATACAGCAATCATTTTTTCATTAAAATCTATCTCTTTATAAAGAGACCTTTTATACTCTATTGTATGTGATTTTTTTAATCTATTTTGAAAAGAAAATAATTTATCTAGCATAAAGTACTCCATAATTGTATTTGTCTATAGCCGTGAACAATTATAGCATTAATCTGATTTTATTTTGCTATAATAATCCTGCTTTGGCTAATTCATCTCGTAGTGCTGGAAGTCTTGGTTGATGATTATAGAGTTGAGATATATAACTCTTAAAAACATCTTCTATTTCAGAGACATTACGCAGTAATTGTAACAATGTTGCAGCTCTAGAATATGCTGATCTCCCTCTATTAGCAATCTCCCTATTAGCTTCAATTTTGATTATTGCAAACACTTTATCAGGATAAACAGAAACAATTGGTTTTACCAATTCACCTAGATCATAATCATTACTATTCTTTTCAACAAAACTCAAAATAAGTTCATATTGTTTTTCAATCTCAAGAAGATGAACATAAAAAACTTTTTCATATATCGCCCTCATGCTATCAATAAACTTCAATCTATCATTTTCACTCAAATACTCTCTTAAGATTTTATAGTGTGTAATAGAACTATTTTCTTTTG
>JALSWC010000115.1 GCA_027060825.1 Sulfurimonas sp. | reverse complement strand
TTTTGTGGCATTTCGCTTGAAACCACTTTTTTCTCTTCTATTTTAAGTATTCTATCACAAAGTGGCAACATCGCTTCATCATGTGTGACCATTATGACGGCTACATCTTGATCGGTTGCTATTTTTTTAAGCATTTTTACAACATCCACCGAGCGTTTGATGTCAAGGGCTGCTGTGGGTTCATCGGCTAAGATGATTTCAGGTTTGTTTGCCAAAGCTCGTGCAATGGCAGCACGCTGGTTTTGTCCTCCTGAGAGAGAGGAGGGCATTGCGTTTGCTGTGTTACCAATGTCAAAATACTCTAACAACTCCATTGCTATTTTTTCACTCTCTTCTTTTGAAACACCGTTTGTCTGTGGAACAAGCGTGACATTTTCCATGATATTTAAAAAAGGGATGAGGTAGTGGGCTTGGAAGATAAAGCCTATCTTTTCGCGTCTGATTTTTCGTGTCTCTTTTGTAAGCCACTTGTTCTCATAGACTTTCTCATCTCCTAACCACATCGTACCACTTGTCGGCTCTTCTACGCATCCTATCATCATTAAAAGCGTTGTTTTTCCTGCTCCACTAGGGGCGACAAGTGCTACGAGTTCGCCTTTATTTACTTCAAAGGATGCTCCGTTAATGACCTCAACAAGGCTCTCTCCTTTTCCGAAGTTTTTCACAAGATTTTCTACTTTTATCGCTTGGCTTTTCATACTCATCCTCCTATTGCTTCAGCTGGGTCGGCTGAGATTACTTTTCTTACACCTACAAAAGAGGCTAAAACAGATGCTATGATGATGACTATGAAAAGTCCAAAGGCATCAGGGGTTTCAAGCACAACTCTTTTTGGAAATTTTGAGTAAATGAGATGTGCAAAAATATTTCCTGCTATAAAAGCAAGCACACCCATAAGCACCGTCTCCTGCACTATCATTTTAATGATTAGGGAGTTTGGTATGCCAATGAGTTTCATAATGGCTATCTCTTTCATCTTTTCAAGTGTCATAGTGTAGATAATGAGGGCAATGATGATGGTTGAGACAATAACGAGTATTACAGTAAACATTCCTATCTGCTTTGATGCCATTTTTATGAGATTTTTTGTGAGAATTGTCTTCTCTTGCTCTGCTGTATAGACCGATTTATATTTCCATCGTCGGATGTTTTGGGCGACACTGTTTACATCATAACCACTCTCTACACGAGCAACGATTGCGTTTACCATATGTGAGTTCAAACTCTTTATGCCTCTTGCTCTGTCATTGCGTATGCGTGCATTTGAGTAGAGAAACTGCAATTCTTGAGCATCTTTGAGTGAGATATAGACCAAAGGGTCCCCTCCAGAAGAGACTGTGCCATGGGTTATGCCAACAACAGTATAAATATCTCTACCTAAATTTATTTTATCACCGAGTTTAAAACCTGTTTTATCCGTAACTACCATCTCATAATGAGTGCGTTTTATTCCTCGTCCTGCTATAAGTTTGTTTGGATTGATGGGGTCAATGTCGCCAAAGGGGTCAAATCCAACGGCAAAAACACGCACCATCTCATTTTTTAAAGGGAGTTGGAGGTTTTGAAAGGTAATGCCTTCTGCACTTTTCACTCCTTGTATGACATGAATGGTATTTTTTAAATCTTCATGCACCCGTGATGCTTCGGCAAAGGGTCCAAGGGTATTTTCTTGCACGA
>JALSWC010000114.1 GCA_027060825.1 Sulfurimonas sp. | reverse complement strand
AACTGTTTAGAAATCTCTTTATAAGCATTTTCTGTCATCTTCTCTTTTTTTGCTTCGAGTTGTTTCTTGTACTCTTCAATCTCTTCATCACGGGAAGTATCAACACCCAACTCTTGCTGAATCTGCTTCATCTGCTCTTTTAAGAAGTACTCTTTATTTACCTCTTCAATATGCGAATGTACTTTTGAGCGAATCTCTTTTTGCAATTTATTGGCTTCTATCTCTTCAATGAGATAATCAATTAAATCAAAAAATCTTTTTTCAGTATCACTCTCCACAAAAAGTTTATATGCCTGCTCTTTTTTAAGCTTCACAGTAGAACAGATTAAATCTATAATACGATTATGGTCATGATTTTCTTCTATAGTTCTAAGTAAATCAGGAGGAAAATAGTTACTTACAGTTGATAATTCTCTTACCTTTTCTCGTACTACTTCTAAAATTGCATCAGCTTTAAGTGCATCAAGTTCTGAAGGCTCAATAATATCAACATGAGCTATAAGAGGATTTTGTGCAACCTGATAAAGCAATTTTGCACGAGCAAGTCCTTGAAAAAGCACTTTTACTCTTCCATCAGGAAGAGAAACCTTACGCATAATAGAGCCAACAACACCTGTATCGTATAAAGCATCAAAATCTCTTTCACCTTCATGCCCTACTTTACTTGCACATACAATAACCAACGAGTTTTCATCTATGGCTTTTGTCGCTGCGTTTATGTTCTCTTTATCACCTAAAAAAAGTGGCGATATCATAAATGGGTATAAAAAAAGGTCATCTTCTGCTATGACTGGAAGATCAGCAGGAAATTCTCCATAATTACTCAATTTCATAAATCTTCATCCTTTACTTTGTTCTATTTTTATCACTATCACTCACGGTATTTCGTGAAACGACACTTTTTGTATTTGGTATTAAGAAAGCATACCAACTTGATTTGCCATCGCCAACAAACCACTCTCTATACCAAGGAATTTTAGCTGGTGTGACATTTTTCCATTGTATCCATGGTTGAGGATTGAGATTTCTATAGTATTTTGCTGCTTGTGGTTTATCAACTCTATCATATAGCCCTGCAATACTCTCATTAAATGAAGCCCTTCCAAGATAAAGTCTCGTGAGCATTGTATCTACCAAAGAGTAGTACATAGAGTGTGGATAGTTTCGCTCAAAAGATTGCGCTTGTCCAATAGCATCTTGAATAAACACTTGATCTCTTCTTGGGTGTGGCAGTGAATTATATTTGGCTTTAATTTTGAGGTACTCTGCAAACTCTATCTCATTTGCATTTGCATAACGCTTAATATACTCATTTAAAAAATGTTCTGCAAGAAGATACTCTTCATTATGCATATGTGCAATTGCCATTATCATTGTTGCTTCAGGTAAAAGTGGGGAGCCAATATGTTCTCCTTCTAATGATGAGTAGTAATCATCAGCTTTATCATAATTGCCATCTGAAAGGGATGTTATAATCTTACCATACCAATAAACAGCTGGTTTATTATACTCATCAACATTTTTTGAACAAGCACTAAAGAGCAGACTCAAAGCAAGTAGAGAAAGTAAAGTTTTACTATGTAATTTTTTCAAATATTTTCCTATTATTATGATAACTTGTTATTTTACCAAAAAGAGCTATATATCTCTTTAAATTAGAAGAAAATATTATGAAAATTCAAACAAG
>JALSWC010000113.1 GCA_027060825.1 Sulfurimonas sp. | reverse complement strand
TATCTGCTTTAAAACTCACTAATGACGCAAGATATTTGCTTTTCGGATACTCTTGTGAAGCATATAAGATATAAAGTGATAGCTGAATATCTTTTAACTGATCTATCTTATCTTGTGTCTCTTGATGAATTTTACTCTCTACTTTTTTGGATTTATAATCAATGATGTTGATTTGAGAACTTAGATTATCAAACCTATCTATAAACCCTTTGATAAAATAGTTCTTATCATCTTTATCTTTTAATATATAAGGTTTAAGCTCACTATCTAATGCAAACTCTTTTTCAAACTCTGTATTTGCAAAATACTCAAACTCTTCAGCTCTCTCTATATAATAATCAACAAATTTAGCCAAAAGTCCTAAGTGTCTATCATCTTGCAGTCCAGCTTGAAGAGTGGATAAGAAGATTTGATGATGTATGTTCTCTTCTAGCTTAGGTTTTCCTCTTGGCTCTATGGTGTCTTTATGATTATATGCTTCAAAAGAGATTTTATACATTATTTCATAGAGTTCATCTCTATTTTTGCTTCTAATGTGATTTTCTTTTATAAATTTACCAAAGAGTTCATAACAGAGGTGCATCAAACTCCCTTGCTCCATCACATCAAAACCCTCTTCAGCTTTATTTGGAGCTTTTAGTTTTATCTTATTAGAGAAGAGATAAGCTAAGGGGCAAGAGAGGTATTTGTTGATTTGTGATGCTGAGAGGTGTGTTGCTTTTATTTCCTCGACCTTTACACTCTCTAAAAAACTAAGATCTATTGGTGTAGTTTTATCTTCTAGTGCTAAGGCATTTATACTTTTTATCTCACTTATATCTATAGTTTCATCAAACTTACTATCTATAAGTATAGATGGAGTTAACTCTCTTTTACCACTATATGATGCAGTAACTATGTAGAGATTATCACTTAATCTCTTTAGTTCATTGTATTGTGTTTGAGAACTTTTAAAATAGTTATTTGTATAAAAGTATTCTATATCATCAGCATAACTATACAAGAAGTTGTCACTTGCCTTTGGTGGAAAGTGATTTATGTCTGTGCCTATAAAAATTATATGTTTATATTTTCTACTTAAACCTACTATCTGGTTTGGCTCTGTTATCTCAATACCTATTTTTTCATCTAAAATAGTTATAGATGCTTTTATGCTCTCCTTGATAGTATCACTTAGAGTTAGATTTAATTTTTTATAGAGTAGTTCCAGAGATTTTATTTGTGACTCGTAGCCATTTAAAGCTATTTGCACTTGTGGATTTGAAGTATTATAAAAAGAGCCTAAAGGCGTACCAATAGAACTATAACCTTTCATCTCATACTCATCTAAAAATAGTTTATAAAGTGGTGCATATTCCCCAATATCTGATGTAATTATAAGTATTTCATCACTTTTTTCACCATCTTCAAGAAGTTTTCTCGCTATTCTTATGGCAGTTTTCACTTCATCTATATTGTCAAATATTTTGTTGGATGGTTTTATTATTTTTGTATCGGTTGAAATATTTTGTGTTGGTTCTATTGTTTTATATCTTTTTAATTTAGCTAGTATCTGCTCTTGTATTTTAGATTTTATATAACTAATCTCTTCAATCTCAAATGAATCTACATATATCTCATTGTAATTAGTATCAAAGCAACTATCCCAATTCTCTAATACTTTTTGTTCTATATCTGCTATATCAACTATATTATTTGTTTGTTTATAATCTTGATAAGCTTTGTTAATATCAACAATAGCGTTGAGTTTTTCACCCTCTATCAATATTTCAAACGCCACACTATCTCTTTTGCTCTTAATGATAAAATTATAGATAACACTTAAACTTACAGCATCTGCCTCAAGATATGAAAAATAGTCTATTTGATGCTTCTGAATTATGTGATAGATAATAGAGGAAGCAATAGTTTCATCTATGATAACCTCAAAGTTTTTAGCCTCAAATAGTTCCAATATAAGAGTATCTAAAGTGATTACTTTATCAAGAGGATTTAATAAATTTTGTCTTTTTAAATCTCTTGCTTTTTGGTTTGAGTAAGTTATATAGAGGTTTTGTTTCATATTATTTTTCATCCTTAACTACCATATCTCCACAAATTGTACATTTTAATTCATGAATTCTTTCATAAAAATGATACTCTTCTTCACAGTTTGGACAGATATAAATATATTTTTTAGAAGAATTATCCATTACCTATGACCCATAATTTTATCAAGTGTATATTTCATATCCACATCTAAATCCATATTCTTCTGCATCCAGTTAATATACCCCGTATCACTTTGGCAAACATCACTTATCTTTTTGCCTTTATGTTTTCCAAATGTAAAAGTTTCTATAAAGATAGGAGTTTTTGTAAGCTCTTCCATTTTTACCATGGGATTAACATCTGGGAACTTCTCTTTAGTAAGAGTAACAAGCTTAGATAATAGTAACTTCATCACAAGTACATCGCCAATAGCATCATGTGCTTTTATGGTGATATTATACTTATCAGCTTCTCTCTGCTCTTCTTTGTAGATCTCAAGAGAGTATCTAAGATATTGAAGTGCTTTAGACTTTTGCTCTGGAAGTAAATGTTTTGCAACTCTAAGAGTGTCTATACATCGTATATTAGATACAAATCCCTCTTTTTCCATCATACCCATATCAAATGGAATATTGTGAGCTATTAGATAATTATCTTGATTGTTTAGTGCCGACAAAGTTTTATAAAAATTTGTTTCTACAAAAGTACCTTTACCTTCTATCAAATCAGGTGTGATACCATGAACAACCATAGCCTCTATTTTTATAGGCAAAACTGTACTACAAAGCTCATCAAAAACTTCTACCTCACCTTTAGCATCTACAATCATAGCACCAACTTGTATGATTCTATCTTCTTCTTGATTTCCTGTTGTTTCAGTATCAAATAGTATGTATTTTGCCATATCTTATGCCCCTTTAAATTAAAAGTATTGTATCTAATTGTTTCTTTTTATGAGATTACTTTACGGATACCATCTTTATCTGGAGTGCTTATTACACCACTTGTCTCCAACAAGTCCATTATTAAACTTGCCCTGTTGTACCCTATGGCTAGTGTTCTTTGAAGGTAAGAGATAGAACAGTTGTTATCACTTACGACTATCTTTTTTGCCTTTGTGTAGAGTTTCTCTTTTGTTGTTTCATTACTCATATTGTTGCTCCTTTTTAAGTTCTTCTGCCCATTTTATATATAGGTTTGGAATTTTATAGTAATTTATAAATTCATTTTTATCAATCTTGTTTTCAATAAATATCTTTTCAATCTTTTCCCATGTAAAGTCTATGTAGTCATTAATTACACTAGCAAATATTTTGTGAGAGTGTTTATCAAATTTATAATCTTGAATATTTTTTTCTTTTAATAATTCATGTTCTGGTACACAAACTCCTATGGAGTAATAATCTACTACTATATTTTGATAACCATTTCCCACTGCAATAGCTGCTAATGTATGGTCAATATGTTTATATTGAGATTCCCCATCACCAAATATCTCACCTAATGCTTTAATTCTATTTAACAATATATCTAACTCTTTTTGGTGTTTCATTATTTACCTCTTTTATTGTTTGTTAGCTATCTCATTTTCAACTATTCAACGCCAGATCTAAAATATCCATATAACTTAAATTTTGAATATCACATTTTATAATTTTGTCATGATTTAATTTTTTGGAGAGATTTACAATATCCATGGAAGAAAATTTTTTATAAATTTTTAAAATAAAATAGAAAAAACCTATTTTATCTGTAACTACTGTAATTTTTAAATTATCTAATTCAGATTTATCCACATAGGGAATTGTAACCATTAACTGTTCTACACCATTCTTTATCTGCAAAAGCGATGGCTCATAATCTATAATTTTAAATCCATCATCTGTGTAAATAATATTTTTTTTATTAAGATCACCATGAACAAAACAAATATCTTGAAAATACTCAAGAGCATCTATAAGTTTATAAAAATCACTTTTTTCTACTTTGGTAGGTAATTTGATAATATTGAGTAATTTTTGTTTATATATGTAACTATCTTCACCAATAGAAATTGTAGTCTCTACTAGAGAATCATACTTTCTAAAATCAAATGAATTTATTTTAGAAATTCTAGAGTTAATGTCATCAATAAAATCAAGACAATGATTTTTAGGATAAATTTTATAATAAAAACCATCTTGCCTAAATGAGTTACTCCTATTTATATTTTGCATCATCTGTTAAGAAACTATATAACCATCACACTCATACTCAAACCATCCAGTATCATATTCTCCCTTTTCATAACCTTGTTTAACTGTATCATAATCATCATTTTCAAAATAAGCTTCAAAATAGTTATTAAACTCTCCTGATAATGATAAACATATCGCATCTAATATATCTTGAGGAAGTTTTTTAGGTAATGTAATAGAAAATATTATTGATGCACACTGATCTACGACAAAATCATCACCTATTATTTCTTCTAAATTAGGATACTCTATTGGTAAATTTAACTTTTGGATTAATTTATCAATAAAGTTTTTTAAATACTCTACAATAACTTTATGCACTTCCGGTTTCTTATACCATTTTACAAGTTCATCTCTCTCTAAATCATACTCAAGTTCGTTTATATCTACATCAAAAGTATCATTTAAAATTTCAGCCAGACTATAAGAATCAATAGAATTGAGTGATATTTTCATCTCATTTTCATAATCATCATATTTTGAAGTTGGTTTGTAAAGTTCTATTATTTTTTCTGCCAGTTCATATTTATCCATTGCTGCTAGTGCATAATCTAAGAATTTGGCACCATTTCCTAACATAATTCCTATGGAAATGTCACTACCACCACTAGCATCCTCTGGTTCCATAGCTAATTTATTTCCATTTTGAGTAATGCTACCACATGAATTTACAACTTCCATACCATTAATTTTCTTAGTATTGAATACAACTTTTTCATTAGCATTTAACATTCCATGGTAGTCTGCTATCTTATAAGTATATGAATAAATAAAAAGAATTTCATCTTCATCTATCGTATCAAAAACACTTCCTGTTGAGTTTATTTTATACCCAATATTTTCACCATTCTCTTCTATGTCAAATGTTTCAATCTCATTAGCTATTATACAAGCGTAAGACATTGAATTTGCCATTTCTATAAATTCTTCAAGAAAAGTTTTTAATTTTTCTACTGTATCAACATCTGCTATATTTACTTTCTCTTCATAGTAGGTAAATTCGGATGCAAGAAGTGTTGCTTCACTAAGCTCAGGAGCATTTTCTTTACTTTCTAAATTCTCTTGAGTTTCAACTTTATCAGTAGCTTTATTTTTCTTTTTAAGCATTTTCTTTTCATCTTCTTCTAGTGCAGATTTTAGCGTGAGTCCATTTTTACACAAATAACTATCATCAGATCCTGCTACTTGAGTTTTTATACCAAACATATCCATTATCTTATCTTCTAAGTTTCCAATTGTTGTGTTTTTCTTAGGAGCAAACTCACCACCTTTGCTATCACCTTTTCTAATAGATGCAAGTGTAGAATCTTCATCTGCAAAACTTCTTCCATCATAAACTCTAAGTGTTAATCCAAACTCCTCTTTAAAAGTCTTTTGTAATGTTTTAACTTTTATCTTTCCATTGATATTTAGTGCCATATTTTTTCCTTTATATTATATATTTTGTTATACTCTTTAAGATATTATTCTTTACAATCATTTTTTTGATACTTATAGTAACACTTAAAAGTAAGAGAGGTTTTATTTTGTAAAATATTTTAAAGTTGATGAAATTATAGAGAGTGCTTTTGACATCTTTATGTCTGCATTTTAAGAACAACACAATATATAATACTATAATGTCCCCAAATGTCAAGACCTGTAAGTTGGATTATTGTTCGATTGTTACATTTTATTTCCTCATAAATTTTTGTTTATTACACATTTAAATATTTCTCTATTTTTTACTTTTTTATAAATCCCATTTTTGGACTAACATCCATATTTTTCACTTCTATTTCATCTCGTAATCTAGCTATAAAGTCATCCACACTTTCTATTGGTCTAAATCTATTC
>JALSWC010000112.1 GCA_027060825.1 Sulfurimonas sp. | reverse complement strand
ATTGGAATGAACATAATCCACCACACTTTCATGCAAAATATGGAGAATACAAAATTATTGTTCATATCAAAACTGGTATTATTGAAGGTAAATTTCCAAAAAGAGCATTGAAAATGGTTATGGAATGGTCTGAATTACATAAAGATGAACTTTTAGCAGATTGGGAACTTTGTGCTAAGAGAGAGATGCCTAAAGCAATTTCACCACTGGAGTAGAATATGTTTATATATGTAACTAAAGCAAAATATTTGAAGGACTA
This sequence comes from Sulfurimonas sp., assembly GCA_027060825.1. Classification (GTDB taxonomy): domain Bacteria; phylum Campylobacterota; class Campylobacteria; order Campylobacterales; family Sulfurimonadaceae; genus Sulfurimonas. The sequence goes on along the minus strand of JALSWC010000112.1, from coordinate 5,862 downwards.
TAAAGTTGAATTAAAATTCAATGATGGGAAAAAAGGTGTAGTTAATTTAGAAAATGAGCTATATGGGACAATGTTTGAACCATTGAGAGATAAAAAAGTTTTTGCAAGTGTAAAGCTAGACAAAGATCTTGATACAATAGCTTGGGAAAATGGTGCAGATTTAGCACCTGAGTTTTTATATTATGAAAGCTTTAAAAACGACAAGACTTTAGCAAAACAGTTTCAGGAATGGGGCTATAATCACTAATGTCTAACAAAACAGAGTAGCCAATAGTTTACCCTAACGGCTAAACTATGGCTATCTTCGACCGTTAGTCTAATTGTTACTTATTTTCCATATAACACTTTAAATTAAACTACCGTAAAAATTTTACGGATATTTCAGGTTTAAAAAGTTATACTCCAGTAAAATTTTTATAGGATAAATATGTTAACAAGAATAGAGATTGATAATTTTAAAAGCTTTAATGAAAATTTTGTGTTTGATTTAAGTGAAACTAACGCTTTTACATTTAACACAGAGTGTATTAGAAATAACATTGTAAATAAGGCTATTATATATGGTCATAATGGCTGTGGAAAATCTAATTTATCTCTTGCTATTTTTGATATAATTTCTCATATTAGCGATAAAAAATCTGCACCAGAAAGATATGAAAATTATTTTAATGCAAATAGTAGTGAAAAAATTGCAAAATTTAAATTTGAATTTAAATTTGGTAACAATATCCTTTCTTATGAATATACAAAAAAAAATTATGAAGAATTAGTTTTTGAAAAAATACTAATTAACAATAATGAATTTTGTTCTATTGATAGAAATATTAACCACACTCTTAATACAACTGCAGTTGGAACAGAAAGTTTAAAAAAAGATTTATCAAACAGTAATATTTCTATTGTTAAATACATCAATATGAATGCTGTTTTAGAGACAAATACAACTAATACAGTCTTTATTACTTTCATAGAGTTTGTTAATCATATGCTACTTTTTAGAAATCTTGATGATAGATTTTATATTGGATTAGAGCAAGGTAGGCATCAAATAGAGGAAGATATTGTAAATCATGATAATTTACAAGACTTTGAAACTTTTTTAAATAGTGCTGGTATACAATGTCGTTTAAAAATAAGAGATGATAGTTTTGATAAAGGTATTGATTTTGTATTTGAAAACAGAGAAATACCATTATTTGAAATTGCTTCTTCAGGTACAATATCTTTAACTTTATTTTATTTTTGGTATCAAAGGTTAAAGAAAAAAGAGAATTGTTCTTTTCTATTTATTGATGAATTTGATGCTTTTTATCATCATTCGTTGTCTAGGATAATTATTGAAAAATTAAAAGAAGTTCAAAGTACTCAAGTAGTATTAACTACTCATAACACATCTATAATTTCTAATGATTTGTTGAGACCTGATTGTTATTTTTTAATGGATGAAAAACGGATAAGACCATTAACAAAATGTACAGATAGAGAATTGAGAGAAGGTCACAATATAGAAAAAATGTATAGGGCTAATTCTTTTGAATAAAAAAAACTATATTTTAATGGTTTTTGAAGGCGAAGTAACTGAAAAACTAATCTTTAATAGTTTACAAGAACATTACTTAACTGATAGAACTAATAGAATAATTTATGGCTTTCATTGTGGAGAGATTTATAGCTTGTATAACAAGCTTCAAAAACCTGAAACTGAAAGCTTATTTTTTATATTAAAAGAAACATTACAATTAAAAAATCCTGAGTTAAAAGATATTATTGAAGAATATGTTGAATCTATATACTTATTCTTTGATTATGACAATCATGCACCTACAGCAGACGATAATAAACTTCAAAGTATGCTAGAATTTTTTAATGACGAGTTTGAAAATGGTAAATTATTTATAAGCTATCCAATGGTTGAAGCGATTAAACATTTAAAAGATGATATTAATTTTAAAGATACAGTTGCTATATCAGAAAAGAAATATAAAATATTAGCAAGAAATAACTGTAATAACTACTTAAAAAAATTTGGAGAATCTAGTGCAATAAAGATTTCAAAAGATAATTGGAACTTTATAATTAAAGAACATTCTAAAAAAGCAAATTTCATTATAACAGATTGCTTTGAGTTTCCAAATAATTTAATAGAGCAACTTCAAATCTTTAACAGTCAAAAAGTAAAATATATAAACCACAATAATACAGTTTCAGTGTTAAGTGGCTTTCCTTTATTTTTGTTGGATTATTATGGAATAGAAAAATTTAAAGACTAACAAGTACGAGGAGACCAATAATTTACCCTAGCGGGAAAATTATGGCTCACGACAACCGTTGTAAGTTCCCGCGGAGCGGAAACTTACAACGGCGAAGCTGAACCCTAAACGGGTCACCTACCATTTGTCGTATTCCGCTACGCTACATACAACAAATTGCAGGAGTCCCACATCAATGTATCTTCCAGAAAATCGCAAGCGAATTTTCTGAAATATACATTAATGGAGCTCAGCTTCGCCGTTAGGTTCACAAGATAAATAGATTTTTATAAAAGGTTAAAATATTGCAAAGTAATTATCAAGAAAAATTATCTCATTTAACACAAGAACAAATTGAAGAGTTAATGAAAAGATATTATAATAATGAAAAGAATGATTTACTGATTGAAGAATATAATATTGATATTAGAAGTTCGTTACTATCAAAAACATTCCCTCTCAAAGAACATGATGACATACTATGTCCTTTTTGTAATATTCCTATGCTCTCATATAGAGAAAGTAAATCCACATCTTCTTGGCATAAAGAAGAAATATTTTGTCAGGAATGTTCACATAAACATAATACAAGTTTTTGTAATTGTTTAAATTGTAAAAAAAACAGACAAATATTACAGGAGATACAGCTACAAGAAGAACAGTTAATAAATAACAAGAAAATAGAAATTATATTATCTACATTTATTGATGAGAGTGAAGAATCTATAGATTTAGACACTTTAACAATTCAAGATAAACTATATATAAGTGCTTTATTAAGAACTAGCTTATCAGAAGATTTAGAATATATTAACCCTATTTCAAGTACAAACTTAAAACTTGCCCCAACACAAAAATATAAAACAAATATAATATCTTATTTGAGAGAAAATAACTTTGTTTTATTTTCTCCAAATACTGCATTAGATAGTGTAATTATTGAAGATGATGAAATTGTTAGTTATTATCCTATGGATGCAACTTTTAAATTAAATATAGATTTAGACAACTATGAAGAGCATATTCAAAATTTATTACATTTAGATATTATCGAAGATATTGATTCTGAACTAAAGATTCAATTATGGTCAGAAATAGCTTTATCTGAATGTTTAGAATTTTTATATGCTAAAATGGAAGAATATAATTTGCCTATTGATTATATTGGTGACAAAACAATTTCAGCACTCAAAGAATCATTAAAACATTTTTCAACATCTCAAAATTTTAATTTTATTTGGAGAACAGTTAAAAATGCAGCAGCATTTTATCAAAAAGATAATATTTCAAAAAAACATGCAGTTAATACAATAGCTGGTGGAATTTTAAGAAGTTGTGAAAAAGCAAAAGCTGAAAACTGGGAAGTAAAAGGTTATGGAAGAGATTACAATTATCCTCAAAGTATAATAAGTGAAATATTTTTTGATAATATATTAGAGATTGGAGATAAAGGATTTACATCAGTTATTGGTTAAAAACCTAACAAAACAGAGTATCCAATAAATTACCTAGCGGCAATTTATTGGCTATCTTCAGCCGTTAGACTCACATTGTAAATATTCTTAAATGGAGAAAAAGATAGTGAAGATTAAAGATAAATATCTCGAAGCATTAAAAACTTTTACTGATTTTGTTACAATTTCAGAATGGGCAATAAAATTTTCAGAGCTATATCCTGATGAACTACAAAAAGCAAATGAACAAGCATCACATCAAAAAAACGATACAACAGGTCTGAGAGAAATTGCTGCAAGAATGTCATCAAATCTTTCTTCTGGAAGCTTTTCAAAAAATATTCAAATTGATGATAGAGAACGCCCAAAAAAAGTAAAATATGTTACAGAAAATGAATTCCAAGAACATACAAAAAATGAGATTAATGAAGATATTGAACCTTTAAAAAGACAAGAAATCATTAATAGTGCTAAAGATGAAATGAAAATTTTAGAACTTTATCGTATATCAGAATTTGAAAATATACAAAAAACATTTAAACTATTTTTTGGAATTGATTTTGAAATTGACCATGCAGAAGCATTACTTAATGATACTAAACAAGGACAACATCATCCAAATAATTTACAATTTTTATTAAAATATCATAATGGTAAAAAAAATAAAAAAAGTTGGAAAAGATTTTCTTTTAATGAGCAAATTGAGTACATTAAAAAAACAATAAGTTTACAAAGTCTAGTAGCAGATAAATTTAATATTGAAATTGATATTAAGATTTTAGAGGCTTTATTAGCTAGATTAAAAGAAGTTTATTAAATATTATTTAGACGACTAAACAAACTAAAAGTCTAATAAAACAGAGTAGCCAATAAGTACTCTCACGGGAACTTCTTGGCTAGAGTCAGTCGTTTGAAGACACCACACTCTTAGTACAAACAAAAGCACTCGCCCATGCAAATGCAAAGTTATATCCACCTCTGCGACCGACAATATCAAGGGTTTCTCCAATAAAGTAGAGATTTTTTTGCTTGCGTGATTCCATGGTTTTTGGATTTATCTCTTGTGTATCTATGCCACCACCACTTACTTCTGCATGACGAAAACCATGGGTATCTTCAATTTCAAAACGCCAGTTGCTTATGCAGTTGGCGATTTTTTTAGCGATTTTTATATTTATTGTATCACTATGCATGTGAGGAGATATTTCTAAATATTCTAAAATATTTGTGGCTATTTTTAGAGGTAGAAGTCCCACTAAAATATCAAGTAGAGTAAAGGTAGGTATCTGTTTTGCCATTGCATTTATATGGCTTGCTATTTGTTGCTGTGTGAGCCTTGGTAAAAGGTTGAGTGCTACTGATACATGATTAAACTCTAAAAGAGCTTTTGATGCAGTTTGTGAAATGTCTAAAATGGCAAAGCCTGAAAGCCCATAGTTGGTAAAGAGAATATCCCCTTTTGTTGTAAGTTCTTTTTGATGGTTTATAAAGAGTGTTGCTTCGCCATCAACTTTTGCCCCTGCCATTTTATGCACTATTTTTGATTCTATTTCGAGTTGTACAAGAGAGGGATAGGCTGGAATAATGCTATGTCCAAACTCTTTTGCAAACTCCTCTCCATCACTGTTGCCTCCAAGATGTGAAGCTGCGCGTGAACCAGTTGCTACAATAACGGCATCATATTTTTTCATAAACTCTTTGATAGAATTTATATGTGCATTGTAGTGAAAATTGACGCCAAGATTTTTTGCATACTCTTCAAAGAGTTTTGCAACACTTTTTGCTTCATTTGAAAGAGGGTAGGCTCTTCCGTCTTCTTTGACATCAAGTAGTAATCCAATGGAGTTTACAAATTTTTCAAAGGAAGTAAAGCCAAACTCCTTGAGTGCAAATTCTACAAAATCAGGATTTTGACTAAAGTAATTTTCTTTTGAAATATTTTTGTTTGTAATGTTACAGCGACCATTTCCAGAGACAAGAATTTTTTTGGCTACTTTTGTATTTTGTTCAAAAAGTGTCACTTTGAGACCTTTTTGTGCAAGTAAAATAGCACAAAAAAGTCCTGATGCACCACCACCAATAATTGCAATAGATTTCATTAAAGTGTCACTATTTTTGCACCAAATCCACCCATATGTTGTGGTGCATCTTCAAATTTT
>JALSWC010000111.1 GCA_027060825.1 Sulfurimonas sp. | reverse complement strand
GTTTTAAAAGAAGGGGACAAAGCAGAACTTCAAAGTATAAAACCAGAGCAACACTTCACAGAACCACCTGCTCGTTACTCTGAAGCATCGTTAATTAAAAAACTTGAATCTGAAGGTGTTGGTCGTCCATCAACTTATGCACCAACCATTGCAACGCTCTCAAACCGTACCTATGTAACTATTGAGAAAAAGCAGATTATTCCTACAAAAATTGCTTTTACCGTTACAGAAATTTTAGAGAAAAACTTTTCAAATATTGTGGACATTAATTTTACTGCAAATATGGAAGAGGAGCTTGATGAGATTGCTGAGGGAAAAGTAAACTGGCAAAAACTACTCCTTGATTTTTATGGAAAATTTATGAAGCAAATCGAAGAGGGAAAAGAGAACATAGTCTCTCTCAAACTTGCAAAACCACTTGGCATAACTTGTCCAAAATGTGGTGAGCATGAGCTTCTCCTTCGTTCTGGTCGTTTTGGAAATTTCATCGCATGTAGTGGTTTTCCTAAATGTAAATATACACAAGAGTGTGATAAAGAAGGCAATCCAATAGAAAAAAAAGAGACAACTGCTGATGAGAAATGTGACAAATGTGGTGCAGATATGATAGTGAAAAATGGACGCAATGGGCAGTTCTTAGCCTGTTCAAACTATCCTGATTGTAAAAATACAAAAAGCATTACTGTTGAGGAGAAAGTGAGTGAAACACCTTGTCCTGATTGTGGTGGTAAAATTAGCCTAAAAAATTCACGCAGAGGACCATTTTGGGGATGTGAAAATTACCCTGATTGTAAATTTATCTCAAAATTTGAACCAACTACCATTAAGTGTAAAGAAGAAGGGTGTAGTGGTGTTTTAGCACCGAGAACATACAGAAATAAAGAAGTTTACGAGTGTGTAAAATGTAAAGCACGCACACCTCGTGAAGAGATTGACGAGAAAAAATAAGCTATAATTATAAAAACGGAGATCAATATGAGTAACAATATTTTAATCATTTTAAAAAGACTACAACAAAAATATAATACTTTCGGATTTCTAATTATAGGCGTCTTTGGTTCGCAGGCACGAGGTGATGCGAATAAAGAGAGTGACATTGACATTCTCTATGATATAGATAAAAAATTTCTTCATAAATTTAACGGTTGGAATGCAATTACTCAAATAGAAGCAATAAAAAAAGAGATGCAAGAGTCTTTAAATCTTACTGTAGATTTAGCATCTATTGACAACAACTCAACCACTTTTCAAAATAGTATTCATAAAGAGCTTATTTATGTCTAAAAAAAGCGATTTGACACGCTTACAATTTGCTATTGAAAAAATTGATGATATTTTCACTTATAAAGCAGAGTATAAAACAATTGAAAATTTACTCAATGCAAAACTAGGGTTTGATGCAACAAATATGTGTATTATGCAAATTGGTGAAACATTAAATAAACTCACTGATGAAATACAACAAAAATATAAAGAGTTACCAATACGAGAAAGTTATTTAACACGAAATTATATTGCTCATGATTATGAAGGTGTTAATAAACTTATTATCGAAATGATTATACGAGAACAGTTGCCCCTACTAAAAAAACAATTAAATAAAATAATAAATGAGATGAAATCATGAAAATAGGAATTATATCGGACTCTCACAAAAAAGTGAAAAAGGCACGAAGAGCTGTAAATATGCTTTTAGACAATGGTGCTGATTTTTTTATTCATGCTGGTGATATTGTTGAGCCTAAAACACTTGATATTTTAGAAAATTGTGGTAAAAAGTACATCGCAGTTTATGGAAATAATGATGCTCATCTAGTAGAGTATCAAGACCGTTATCATCTTGTGCAAGAACCATATTACTTTAAACTTGCCAATACAAAATTTAAACTTATGCATCTGCCATTTTATATGAGCAGTGATGCCGAGGTTATTATATTTGGACATACGCATAAATTTAAGACAGAATTTGTAGAGGGATCACTCTTTTTAAATCCTGGAGAGATTTGTGCAAGAAAAAAACCAATTTCTGAGTGTGTTATGCTTGAAGTATTAGATGAATTATTTATAGTACAATACTATACACAAGCAAAAGGGGAAGATGAATATACGCTTAGCAATACTTTTTCTTTTGCAAGGAAAAAATAGTGAATAAAGAGATATTTTTATGTGCTATTTGCAATATTAACAGTGGCACTTGTAACGAGGATTGTAAATTTTGTTCTCAAAGTGTACGCTACAAAGCAGACATAGAGAGATACAAGCAAAAACCAATGGAGCAAATTCTTCATGAAGCACAACTAGCTAGAGATAATGGTGCTTTAGGGTTTTGTTTGGTTACCTCAGATAAAGGGCTTACAGATAAGAGCCTAAAATTTGTCTGTAATGTTGCAAAAGAAGTCCAAAAAGTTGCCCCTCAGTTGCGTTTAATAGGGTGCAATGGAACAGCAACGCTAGAACAACTTTTAACACTTAAAGAAGCTGGCATCAAAGCCTACAATCATAACCTAGAGACTTCCGAAGCTTTTTACCCTAATATTTGTACAACACATCCATGGAGTGAGCGTTATGAGACTTGTCAAAATGTAAATAGAGCTGGTTTAACGCTTATTAGTGGTGGTATTTTTGGACTTGGAGAGGCTCAAGAAGATAGAGTTGCAATGCTACAATCACTCAAATCCCTCAACCCAAGCTCCGTGCCAATTAACTTTTACCATCACAATGTTGCACTAGAACTTGAACCAAATCCTCTTACAACAGATGAAGCACTTGCCCTTATTAGACTTACAAGAAAAACAGTTGATAAGGCACAAAGAATTATGGTTGCAGGAGGGCGTGAACTTATGTTTGGTAAGCGTCAAGCAGAAATATTTCAAAATGGGGCGAACTCCATAGTCATTGGAAACTACTTAACGACAAAAGGAAGAGGGATGCATCAAGATTTAGAAATGCTCCAATCACTTCACTTAGAAGTTGCAAAAAAAGTAAACTAATATGACTGATAGCGTTATACTCATTGTAACAATTTCACTTATTATAATGCTATCGCCATTTCTGGCAAAGGCACTCCGTCTTCCTACGACACCTATCGAAATCATTTTAGGCTCACTCTTTGGATATGCTGGATTTTTACATGATGAGCATCTTTTTACTTTAGTTGCAGAGTTTGGATTTTTATACCTTATGTTTATTGCAGGAACAGAAATTAATCTCAAAGATGTCCTCAAAACACCAAAGAGAATTGTAAAAAAGGTCTCCCTTTACCTCATCATTCTCTATATATTTTCCATTCTCTTTACAATGCAATTTCATCTTGGAAAGATTTTTATAGTGCTGTTGCCTCTTATCTCCGTAGGACTTGTTGCGTCACTTGTAAAAGAGTATGGAAAGACACCATGGCTTAACCTCTCTATGGTTGCAGGGGGTATAGGAGAAGTTGTTAGTATTGTCATTCTTACCATTACGGCAGTTGCATTAAAGTCAGGCGTAGGGATTGTTCTTTTTCAACATATTACAGCATTGCTTGCTTTTTTACTTTTTATGTTTTTACTTTTTCGTTTTATGCAACTACTTTTTTGGTGGTTTCCAAAAGTAGCAACAGCACTTATGCCCCATCATGATAGAGCAGAACAAGATATTCGGCTCTCTATGGGTATCTTTTTTCTACTTGTAGGAGCTATGCTCTATCTTCATCTTGAACTAGCCCTTGGTTCTTTTTTGGCAGGAATATTTATTCCATCATTTTTTCAACATAAGCATGAACTCCCTGAAAAACTTGCATCATTTGGATTTGGATTTTTAATCCCTATCTTCTTTATCCATATTGGAAGTTCTTTTCATCTCAATGCACTCTTTATGAATGGACTTATAAAAGAGGCCATTATCATAACTATTGTCATGATTGTCATGCGTCTTATTGCTTCTATGGTCTTTTTTAAAGAACTTGGCATGAAAGATACCATTTTATTTGGACTCTCCCACTCTATGCCACTTACTTTACTCATTGCTATGGCAACACTCGCCTATACGGCTCACTCTATTGACACACTACACTACTATGCTTTTATTTTGGCATCACTCTTTCAGGTAATTAGTGTAATGATTATTATTAAACTTATAAAAAAATAGTTATAAATCTTCTGTTTTATAGAGTGTATAACCCTCATAATAATAACTTGCATCAATACCACGCATATAGATATAAAGACTCTCTATTTCAGTGGTTAAAGCAGATTTGAGTAGCATTTTTATTTCAGTATCTTTTATGGGGCTTCTTTGCATAGCAAGAAGATAATCCTCTTTGTCTATGAAACTCCAATCAACAACTTTTTGTAACTCTTTTTTTAAAATCAGATCGAGCCATATTCGCATACTTCTACCATTTCCTTCACGAAAAGGGTGTGCAACATTCATCTCTACATACTTTTCTACAATTGCTTCATAACTGCCTTGGGGCATCTTTTCTATCTTTTTTATAGCATCTTCTAAGTAGGTAATAGGGGCAAACCTAAAAGAACCTTTAGAGATATTCACATTTCTTATCACACCAGCAAAATTATAAATATCACAAAAAAGGTAACGATGTATCTGCAATAAAGCCCTAAAACTTCCTACCTCTAAAGTATCTAAAAAAGCACTTTCAAAAAGCTCTTTTGCCTTTACTTTGCTTAGTTTTTCTTCCACATCAGCCAGTTCTACTTCACTGCGTATCCCTAGCTTGTTTTTTAAAACCATTATGACTTTTTAGAATTCAAATAATTTGCTATAGCATACCCATGATTAAGCCCAAGAGCGATGCTTCCTCCACTCTCTTGTGTAATGTCACCAGCCACAAAAAGCCCTTTGACATTTGTCTCATAATTTTCATCATGAACAGGTTTTCCATCTTCCTCTTTTATGCCAGAACTTGCAAGAAATGCACTCGGAGTTGTCCCACCAATAGCGTAAATAACTCTATCATATACTTCTGGCTCTATTTCATTAAAAAGGACATTGATTTTACCATCTTCAGTCGCCTCAAGCCCATCTACATTCACACCTAAAATAGGTCGGACTTCATTGTGCATAATTGCATTTGCAATATTTTGTTGGTTTGTAGGGTTGGCACGACGAAAAGTCTCGCGTCTGTAGCAGATTGAAACATCATTATTTTCACTTAAATCAACAGCATACTCAACAGCACTATCTCCACCACCTACTACTAAAATTTTCTCGCCAGAGCTACATGCATCAGTAGTATAGTTTACTTTTTTTCTGATTGCTGGAGGAATTTTATAATCAGGTTTATTTGGTTTGCCCATACGCCCAATGGTCACAACAACATATTTAGCTTTAATGCTTTTACCCGCCATATAAATATTGAAATAGTCACTCTCTTTTTCAATACCAGTCACTTCAACATGCGTTTGTAACTCAATGGTATGTTGTTTGAGTATCTCATCAAAGAAATCTAAAGTTGTCTCTTTTGTACCATCGATAAAGTAAATATTTCCATCAAGCTCAACTTTCTGCCCTTTCCACTCAACATCTACCCGTTTGTTATCTTTATAATACTTACGAATGGTAGAGTTGTGATTTTCATCTTTTTCAAGCAAAATAATATCTTTTATACCTTGCATATACCCTTCAACAGCAGCTGCAATTCCTGCAGGACCTGCACCAACAATAGCTAATTCATACACTTTTTCCATAACTACCTCTTTTTAAAGTTTTGAATAGTTTAGCACATTTATGCTAATTTATCAGAAAATTTTATCATAAATTTTTGTAATTTTGGAGCAATTATAACTTGACAATATCCTTGTGATTTATTTTGATTATAATAGTTTTGATGGTAGGCTTCGGCAGGATAGACCTCAGGCAAAGGAGAGACTTCTGTCACTATTTTTTGTGCAAAATCTTTTTGGTGTTTTTTAATGGAATTTTCTATAAACTCTTTTTCGCTCTCATTGGCATAATAAATAACAGAACGGTACTGTGTTCCTTTATCTGCACCTTGTGCATTAAGCGTCGTTGGATTATGTACCTCAAAGAAAATATCTAAAATATCTTCCAAAGATACTACATCCCCGTCATAGTGAATATCCACCACCTCAGCATGCCCCGTAGCACCTGAACAGATATTTTCATAAGTTGGATTTTTTCTTGCACCAC
>JALSWC010000110.1 GCA_027060825.1 Sulfurimonas sp. | reverse complement strand
CTAAAAGAACAGTTCCTATAATCTCAACCGATTTATCAATGCTATTGTCTCCAAGCTCATAAAGTACGCCATCAGGATAGGTTGTTTTTTTCCCTTTTATCTTAAACTTTACGACATTTGAAAGAATATCTTCATATACCTCTCTATAACTTTGTGGATTACCTACATCACGCCAGTAGCCTTTGAGATTGTGTGCCATCAGTGGAATCTCTTTTTGCATCAAAGTAGGAAAGAGGTCTTTTGCAAAGTCAAAGTTTTCACCCTCAGGAATGTACTCAAGTATTTCGGGTTCTAAAATGTAGATACCAGTGTTAATAGTGTCGCTAAAAACTTCTCCCCAGCTAGGCTTTTCTAAAAACTTCTCAATAACACCATCTTCATTGGCTATAACCACACCAAATTGGAGGGGATTTTCTACAGAAGTAAGACCTATGGAGAGTTTTGCCTCTTTTTCTTTGTGAAATTTCATAAGCTTTTTAAAATTAAAGTCTGTTACCAAATCACCACTAATGATAATGAAATTTTCATCCCCAATAAGCTTTTGTGCAAGTTTAACAGCCCCTGCTGTACCGTAATCATCGTCAGGTATAACATAGCTTATTTTAATACCAAAATCACTCCCATCTTTAAAATAGTCTTGAATAATCTCAGGCTTAAAGTAAAGGAGGACAATAAACTCTGTTATGCCTAAATCTTTGAGCATCATCATGGTATGCTCCATCATAGGTTTGTTCATAATCGGTAACATTGGTTTTGGTCGTGAATTTGTCAAAGGCTGGATTCGTGTGCCAAATCCACCTGCCATTACTACTGCTTTCATTTTTTCCCTTCTTTTTAAATTTTTTGTTTTTATTCAGCTATGAAAATAAGCCTGTCATAATTGTTTGTGCCTCTTGTTGTAAAGTGCTTAAATGCTCTTGCGAAATAAAGCTCTCTGCATATATTTTGTATATCTCTTCCGTTCCAGATGGTCGCATAGCCACCCAGCCGTTTTGTGTGACAATTTTAAGCCCACCTATGGCAGCATCGTTTCCTACTGCGTTTGTAAGTATCTGCTCAATCTTTTCGCCACCTAAAGTATGAACCTTGATAGATGCTGCATTTAAAGATTTGAGTCTCTTTTTTTGCTCTAAAGTCGCTGGTGCATCAATGCGTCCATAGTACGATTTTCCAAACTCCTGCTCAAATTCAGCATATATTTCAAACAAATCTTTTTTCGTCACTGCCATAATCTCAGCAGCTAATAGTGTCATAATCATTCCATCTTTATCGGTACTCCAAACAGTTGCGTCACGACGAAGATACGAAGCTCCCGCACTCTCCTCACCACCAAAACCAAGCCAGCCCTCATAGAGTCCATCTACAAACCATTTAAAGCCAACAGGTACTTCATAGACTTCACGAGAAAGACTTTTAGCAATTCTGTCTATCATAGAGCTTGAGACGAGTGTTTTTCCTATTTTTAAATCTGCTGTGAAATTTTTTCTATGTTTAAAAAGATACCAAATAGCAACACTTAGGTAATGGTTAGGATTCATAAGCCCACCTTTTGGAGTGACTATACCGTGTCTGTCTGCATCGGTATCGTTGGCAAAGGCTAAATCATAGTTCTCTTTGAGTTTCAGCAGTGAAGCCATAGCATCAGGAGAAGAACAGTCCATACGAATTTTGCCGTCATGGTCGAGAGTCATAAAGGAAAAAGTGGCATCAGCGTAAGGGTGAATAAT
>JALSWC010000109.1 GCA_027060825.1 Sulfurimonas sp. | reverse complement strand
ATATCCTCTTGCCCAAAAATGTTGACCGGTAAAATTCTTTCTTCTTCCCATGTATGTCCGTGCTATTGAGATTGCACTTTTTCCTTTGATAAATCCGACTACTTGTGACACTGCATATTTTGGTGGTATTGATATTAATATATGCACATGATCACTCATCAAATGACCTTCCAATATCTCATACTCTTTTTGCAAAGCCAAATCTCTAAATATTTCCCCAAGATATTTTCTCAGTTCTTTATATAACTTTTTCTTTCTATACTTTGGTATCCACACTATATGATATTTACACTACCATGCAGTATGTTTCAATGTTTGTTGTATAATTGCCATTCCAATATCCTATACTTCTTTGAACTTTGAGCGGTTCTTGAAGTTAGCATATCATATTACTCCCGTATCTATCAAATTTTGGGAGTCCTCCGGCAGAGCCGGAGGTTTACCTTAGATTAAATTAAATTTAATCCAAATTGTGAAAGACAATAAATATTTTTTACATCTATATTATTTTCTTTTATCTCTTGCAAAATATTATCTTTACCTAAAGCAGTAGTTATAATGATACTATCTATCTTTTTATCTATTAAATTTTTATAGCTTGAAATTTGAAGTCCAATAGCTGGTATAAATTTACCAAACTTGCTTTTATCTGAATCTATTATATATTCATCTCCGTAAAAGAGTTCTTTTACTATTTTAATAAATCCAGCACCTCTTCCTTCTGCACCCCATATTACAATTGTATTATTCTCTGTACGAATACGATTAAAATCTTCTTGTAATTTTACTATTATATGTTCAAAGTTATCTTTATATAATTTTGATTTATGATATATATTCAAGTAATCTTTATCCATCTCGCAAATTGCCACTATATTTTCATTTTCTTGAGTTGTAAACATCTCGATAATATTTAAGTTTAATCTCTGTAATAAATATTTTAAAGAATAGATAGAGAAATGAGATATATGTTCATGAATAAAATCATTTACTCTCAACCCATCTAAACTAGGCTGGATATTTGGAACTTCTATTAAAAACTTACTATTGAAGCCCTTAGTAATTAAATGATTTATAATATCTTTTAAAAATATATAAGGGGTGTCAAAATGCTCAAGTATATGTCTTAATACTATCCAATCAAAATTATCATTTATATCATGTAAGGGGTTGAAATACCTACTCATAATGATTACCCCCCCCTCTTTGAAATCTCTAGTAAAAGATGGTTCATAACCTACACAATCATTAGAAGCTTGACTAATCTCTTTTAAAAATAGTGTATCTCCTGAACCTATTTCTAAAATTTTCTGATTTTGAACTTTATATTTGTTCATAAAATCAGCAGTAAACTCTTTTATATACTTTTTTTGAATAGCATTGGTAAAATAGGTCGTATTATTTTGTTGATAGTCTAATCTTACAGGTATTCTATTATAAATATGAGTACAATTTTGACATATACAAATATTCATATCAAATACATCTGCCTCCAAAGATTGTTTTTTAGTATTAGATAAACCAAGATTTGAAATGGGATATTTTTGTAACTCAACTATATCTATATAATCTTTTGTATCACAAACAGGACACTTTATATCATAATTCATATTTTACGACCTCTCTACCATTTTCATTATCATAAAAGATTCTGCATAAGATTCTTTTTCATTCATATTTACCTTATAGCCTTCAACTCTATTTTGAGCTATTGTCATATCAAATAAACTATTGTATCTATTGTGTCCCTCTCCATAACAGGCTAGAGCTTCTTTTTTTAATTCTATAGTTTTTGTAACATCTACAAAATATCTAGGGTAAAATGCTTCTGGCAATATATATTTATTACTCTGATACATCAAAATATTATCACAATATCTACCAGCGACATAAGAAATAGTTGCAGCATGTATATGGTCCTGTTGTATATCACTTGTATAATGTATAACAATTGTATCTATTTTATAATCAATTATAAAACTTTCTATCTGTTGCATCTGTTTTTTATTGAAAATTAAATTTGTACATTCTACTAAATCAATTATTATAACTTCAGATACTCCCAACACTTCACAGGCTTTGCTACTCTCTTTTATACTACTCTCTGCTTGAACTTTTATACCTTTTTTTTCAAAGTTAGTAACATTATCAGTCAAAGTTAGTTTATATACATTTTTACCCTCTTTTATCCACTTTGCCATACTACCACCAGCACCAAGCTCTGCATCATCATAATGAGCACCTATTACAAGTATATTTTGCATCTAAAGATCCTTTTTCCATACATTCTTATTTATATAGTCAGTATAGCTCAGTATAATTCTTAGAACTTTATCAGAGACATTAGGCATACTATAATCAGCCACAGATCTTAAAGTATCTTCTTTCTGTGATTCTAAGACTTTTAAACCTTGCAATACTCTCTCTTTTTTCAATCCTACCATCATTACACTTGCTTCTTCCATAGCTTCTGGTCTCTCATGTGCTTCTCTTATGTTTAAAGCAGAAAATTTCAGAATAGAAGATTCTTCACTAATAGTACCACTATCACTTAATACAGCCTTAGCATCTAATTGCAGTTTATTATAATCATTAAATCCCATTGGCTTCATAAGTTGGATAAGTGGATTAAATTCAATATTTTCTTTTTCTATTTTATTTCTAGTTCGTGGATGTGTTGAAACAATAATAGGCATTATATAATTTGATGCAATCTCATTTAATGTATCTACTAAATCAAAAAAGTTTTTATCACTTCCAATATTTTCTTCCCTATGTGCTGAAACTACAAAATATTTATTTTTTGTAAGATTTAGTTCATTTAAAATATCAGAAGCTTTTATATCTTCAAGTTTAGAATGTACTACTTCATATATTGGACTTCCAGTTTTTATAATTCTATCAGCAACTAATCCTTCTCTAAGTAAATATTCTCTTGCTATATCACTATAAGTCATATTTATATCACTTATATGATCAACTATTTTTCTATTTGTTTCTTCGGGTACTCTTTGGTCAAAACATCTATTTCCAGCTTCCATATGAAAAATTGGTATTTGTCTTTTTTTAGCAGGTATTGTACAAAGACAAGAGTTTGTATCTCCTAAAACTAAAAAAGCATCAGGTTTAACTTCTTCTAATATAGGATCAATTGTTATAAGTATATTTCCAATAGTTTCAGTTGGGGTTCCAAGAGCTGCATTTAAAAAATAATCAGGCTTTCTAAGATTAAAATCTTTAAAGAAAACTTCATTTAATTCATAATCATAATTTTGGCCAGTGTGAACTATAATGTGTTCTATAGCATCTGAAGATTCTAATTTTTGTATCACACAAGCTAGTCTTATGATTTCTGGTCTCGTGCCTATTACTGTCATTACTTTAAGTTTTTTCATATCATTGCCTATCATTTTATACCTCTAAAAAATATGTATCTGGATTATTTTGATCGAAGTTTTCATTTGCCCATAAAAGCAAAATCATCTCTTCCTTACCAATATTTGTAATATTATGTGTATAGCCAGGAATCATCTCTACTATTTCCATTTT
The DNA here is from genome assembly GCA_027060825.1 of Sulfurimonas sp. Taxonomy (GTDB): domain Bacteria; phylum Campylobacterota; class Campylobacteria; order Campylobacterales; family Sulfurimonadaceae; genus Sulfurimonas. The sequence goes on along the minus strand of JALSWC010000109.1, from coordinate 2,657 downwards.
ATCATCACTTACCTTATAACATATTTTTTCATTTGTTACTATATGTCTAAATTCAATAAGAGCTTCACCTTTTACCACTAAAAATTTTTCATTCTTTGTGTGGTGGTAATGATTTCCCCTTGTTACTCCAGCTACAGTAGTTGAAAGAGAAAATTGACCACTATCCAAAGTCTTTAATACCTCATAAAAAGTACCTCTATCATCATGGTATCCTTTAAGTTTATATGAAAAATCATTCCTAGATAAATAGCTAAGATAAGTAGCATATAATGCTCTTTCAAATCCAGAAGCCACATTAGGTATAACTAAACTAGTTCTATTATCTTTAAATTTATAAAGTAATTTTTCAATTTCTCCCAAAGTTTTTCTATAGATAGTATCTATCTTAAAATATTGCTCATGACCTTGAGTAGTTAATTTTTCAATAAAAGATTTTATAACATCATCAATATAGACTAATTCTAACTCTATATTTCTGTTATTGACTTGTATCTCTAAATTATTAGCAATATTATGACACCAAGTAGATATTACACTATTATAATTTGGTTTAGACCATTTACCAAATACATTTGGTAACTTATAGATATAAATATTTGAATTAGTTTGTTTAGCATAATTTAATAGTAATTTTTCAGCTTCTTTTTTACTTTTACCATAATCGTTATCTAAGTCTGACTGAGTAGATGAAGATAGTAATACAGGAGTCTTTTTATTGTTTTTTATTAAAGTATCTACTATTATCTTCGTTAAGTTACTATTACCTTTATAAAATTCTTTTGTATTCTTAGGTCGATTAACTCCAGCCAAATGGAATATAAAATCTACCTCTTTTAAATAAGCTTTGAGAATATTAAGAGAATCATTTTTATTGTATAAATATAATTTCATACTTTCATCTCTTTTAAGATGCACAATTAAATTTTTAGCAATAAATCCATCTGAACCAGTTATCAATATTTTCATTATTGAATACCAAACTCTCTTAAATCTTCTTGTATCTCATACAAATCTAGTAACATTTTTTCCAACTCTTTTTCATTCAACCTATGTGTATTATGAGAATGATACTCTAATGATTTTGTTATTTCATCCGTTCCTATATCTTCATAGATTTCATAATTTAAATCTCTATCATCAGATGGTATTCTGTAGTAATTATCCATATCAATAGCTTTTACCATTTCTTCTTTTGTAAGAAGTGTTTCATACACTTTTTCACCGTGTCTTGTTCCAATAATATTGATTTCATAATCTGTTTTATTAAATATTTTTTTCATGGTATTAGCCAATAACTCAACAGTAGAAGAAGGGGCTTTTTGAACAAATATATCACCATTCTTACCATTACTAAATGCAAACAAAACCAAATCAACAGCATCATCTAAACTCATCATAAATCTAGTCATATCTGGGTTTGTTATTGTTAAAGGTTTATTCTTTTTAAATTGTTCTATAAATACAGGTATAACAGAACCACGACTAGCCATAACATTACCATATCTTGTACAACAAATAGTAGTATCTAGCTCATCTAAATTTCTACTTTTTGAGATTGCTACCCTTTCCATCATAGCCTTACTCATTCCCATAGCATTTATAGGATAAACTGCTTTGTCTGTACTTAATACTACAACTTTTTTAACTTTTGCATCTATTGCTGCATTAAGTACATTTTCTGTTCCTATCACATTCGTTTTCACTGCTTGCATAGGATAAAACTCACATACAGGAACTTGTTTTAATGCTGCAGCATGAAATATAAAATCTACATTTTTTACAGCATCTTTCACAGAATTTACATCTCTTACATCTCCAAGATAAAATTTCAGTTTGCTATTGTTATATTTTTTTCTCATATCATCTTGCTTGAGTTCATCTCTTGAAAAAATTCTTATCTCTTTTATTTCAGTATCTAAAAATCTTCTTAAAACTGCATTCCCAAAACTACCTGTTCCACCTGTTATTAATAATATCTTGTTTTTAAACATTTTTGACTCCTTTTATAATGAAAATAAAAATTAATTTTATTTTTTCAAAACTATTTAAATTTATTTTTTCACTATTTAAATAAAATTTCTCGTTTAAAGATATGGCTTTTTTATAAATTTCATAAATTTCTTTTAAAACTCTATTTCTCTTAAAAAGTTTATTTAAATACTTATCTAAAATTAGTTGTTCTTCATTATTCACATAAACTTCTATCATAACAATTAAAGCTAATATATCAAATTCAAAAAAACCATTATATTTTATATTTTCAAAATCTATTAATTTTATTTTGTTATCTCTTGTGAATAAAATATTATTATAATGAAAATCATTATGCGAAAAACCATTATTTAAATTTTGAAAATCATATATGTTTACGATTTTTTTTGTATTTATAATCAATATTTTATTTATTACTCTATTTAATTGTTTATCTATAAAAGAAACTTTTATATCTTTTGATTGAAAAGGATGGCTACTACAAAAAGATGAAATATATCTAAGAATATTATCATAATTGATAATATTCTCTTTACTTCTACATACTTTTTTATCAAACTTTATTCATTAGTTTTAAGTATAGAGATAAATGATCCAATTTGGAGTGATAATCCAATAGATATAAAGCGTCCATTGTCATCTTTTCATTTTACATCATATGTTTT
>JALSWC010000108.1 GCA_027060825.1 Sulfurimonas sp. | reverse complement strand
CTAAAAGTGATTTAATAAGAAAAGCAGTTATTTACTATAAAAATGCCTTAGAAAAAGAACAACTTAAAGAGCAAATTAAAAATGCTTCTTTCAAAGTGAGAGAAGAGAGTTTAAAAATCTCTCAAGAGTTTGAACATACTTTAAGTGATGGGTTGTAATGTTTCAAAAAGGTGAAATATATTTAGCTAAACTTAACCCTAAAAAAGGGAATGAAGTTGGTAAAATAAGACCTGTTTTGATTTATCAAACAAATATTTTAAATGATTGCGAACACCCTACAACTATTATTTTACCAATTTCAACTGTTTTAATAGATAATACTTATCCTTTGAGATATAGAGTAACTTTCAGAGATAAATTAGAAAAAACAAGTGATGTACTATGTGACCAAATAAGAGCTTTAGATAATCAAAGAATTTTAGAAGGTTTACTCACTAAGCTTACTGATAAAGAGATACTAGAGATAGATAAACAAGTGAAAATTGTACTAGATATTGAAGTTTAAAATGCTAACAATTTTAAAAATCAAAGGTTATTGCTTTTTCTTCTTTTCAAGAGAAGAACTAAGACAGCATATCCATATACAATATCACTGAGAATATTTTATGAGCAACATTAAAGAAAGAGAAAAATTTGATGACTATGAAATGCTAGAAGAGTATGACTTTAGTGATGGAGTTCGTGGTAGATTTTATGAACCTAAAAAAATACCTGTTTCGCTAAGACTAGATAACGATATAGTCCTATATTTCAAAAAACTTGCTAGTGAACAAAAAGTGCCTTATCAGACACTTATAAATGCACTGTTAAGAAAGAAACTGCAAGAAGTATAGCAGATGCAAGGAGAGCAATAATTTACCCTAACGGAAAAATTATTGCTCATATTTGCACAGTCTCTATACCCTTAATTCCTATTCATTGCATTTAAGTCTTCAAATGCTTGAAGTACACGAGAGACTAATCCTTCTTGACCAGCACGAAGCCATTTTCTAGGGTCATAGTATTTTTTGTTTGGTTTATCTTCGCCTTCTGGATTACCTATTTGAGATTGTAAGTAGTCATGATTTTTAGCGACATATTCACGAACTCCATTCCAAGTTGCCCACTGTGTGTCGGTATCTATATTCATTTTTATAGCACCATATGAGATGGCTTCACGAATCTCTGAAGGAAGAGAACCTGAACCGCCATGAAAAACAAAGTTTACAGGTTTTTCAGCTGTTTTAAATTCATCAGCAATATATTTTTGTGAATTATCTAAGATTTTAGGAGTAAGCTGTACATTTCCTGGTTTGTAAACGCCATGTACATTTCCAAAAGAGGCTGCTATTGTAAAGTTTGGAGAAACCTCACTAAGCTCTTTGTATGCAAGTGCTACCTCTTGAGGTTGTGTATAAAGAAGTGCATTATCAATATTTGTATTATCAACACCATCTTCCTCTCCACCTGTTACACCAAGCTCTATCTCAATGCTCATACCAATTTTTGCCATACGCTCTAAATAGGCTTTACAAACGCCAATATTCTCTTCAAGTGGCTCTTCAGACAAATCAAGCATATGTGATGAAAAGAGTGGTTTTCCTTGCGTTTTAAAGTAACTCTCACCAGTCTCTAAAAGTGCATTTATCCAAGGAAGTAGTTTTTTTGCAGCGTGATCAGTATGTAAAATAACAGCAACACCATACGCTTCAGCCATCATATGTGTGTGAATAGCTCCAGCAACTGCACCAATAATCGCAGCCTTTTCATTCTCATTACTTAGACCTTTTCCTGCATAAAAAGATGCACCACCATTACTAAACTGAATAATAACAGGAGAATTTGCTTTTGCTGCAGCTTCTAATACACCATTGATTGACTCTGTATTTACAACATTTACAGCTGGAATTGCAAATCCAACTTCTTTTGCATGTTCATAAACTTTACGAACATCATCACCGAACAACACACCTGGTTTTACAATATCTAAAACACCTTTACTCATAGCAAATCCTCAAAAAATTAAATTTGCAAATTATATTATATAGTTCATTTAAAAGAACTTTATGATAAAATAAACTCAAATTACTTCTGTAAAGGATATATATGCAATTGACAAAAGAGAAGTCAAACACTCCTGCTGTACCCGTACCAAAAAGAAGAAAAACTACTGTTGCTATGGTTTTATCACTCTATCAAAAAGAGAACCAGCAACTTAAAGAAAAAATAGTTCAGCTTGAGAAGAAAATCGATAAACTCATAGATGATAAAGAACAAATGCTTCGAGATGAGATGAGTAAAATTGAGCAAGTTTATAGCACAAAAGATGAACAACTTAAAACCATTTTAGAACTTGTAAATACAAAGATTTTAGTAGAGCAAAGCAATGCCAATACTGTTCATGAAGTTGAATCTATTCCTACAGATAAGAATAGAGATGCAAAAGATATAGAACTTGTCGATGAAATAGTCGAGCTTAAAGATTACCTCAAAAAACTTGAGCTTGAACCTTATCAAAGAAAAATCATCAAAAAAAGATTTCTCGCAGTTTACAATAGTGATATTCGAATGATTAAACAAAACGGAAAACTCTATCTTAACTTTTCAAAATATGACTATAGCGACCTCTTAGAATATTAATTATTTTTTTAACCTTTTTCTATCATTTATCAAAGCTATTTCAAAAGCCATTCCATGATTTTACTGCGTGTTTTTTTTGTTTTTTGAGGCTCTTTAGCTTCTAAATTTTGCATATTTGTTCCATAAAGAGCAAGAAAATCATCTATATGTGCAAAGAAAATATCAATAAGATGTGCGTCAAAATGTTTGCCTCGCTCTTCTTTAAAAAAATCGAGTGTTTCATTCATACTCCAACCTTTTTTATAGCTACGCTTAGATGCAAGTGCATCAAACACATCTGCAATAGCAACAATACGAGCATAGATATGAATACTCTCACCTTTCAAGCCTTTTGGATATCCCTTACCATTGTACTTTTCATGATGCTCTTTAGAGACAATTTTTGCTATTTCAAAAAGAGGAAGTTTAACTCCCTCAAGCATTGACGCTCCAATATTAGGATGCTTTTTAATCTCTTCAAACTCTTGATGTGAAAGTTTTTCTTTTTTATGCAAAATATAGTCTTTGACTCCAATTTTTCCTATATCATGGAGATAAGAGGCATGTTTGAGTATTTCTGCTTCTTTCTCATTCATTCCATAATATTTTGCTAATAAATAGGTTACCTCAGAAACACGCTGTACATGTTTATAAGTTTCAATAGAATGCCCTTCTGCGACACCACCCAACATATGCATAAGATAAACTTGTGCATCTTCCATATCTTTTGTTCGCTGTTTTATTTCATCCTCAAGATTTTTTTCATAATGGCGTATTTTTAATGCTGCCTTCACACGAGCGAGAAGTTCCTCTTTAAAGTATGGTTTTTTTATATAATCTATACCACCCACATTAAAAGCTTTAGTCAAAATATTTTTATCTTGACTTCCAGTAAGAAAAATTACTGGAATATTCGATGTTTTAGGATCAATTTTAAGATATCGACAAACCTCTAAACCACCAATATCAGGCATCATAATATCGAGCATAATCAGGTCAAATTCTTCTTGTTCAACCATTTTCAGTGCATCTCGACCATGATTTGTTATACTAATTTTATAACCCTCTTGATTCAAAATATTTGCAAGAATTTTAATATTTTCTAACATATCATCAACAATTAAAATATTATATATATTTGTGGACATATCAAAACCTTCTTTTCTAGTTAATAATGACATTATAATCATATTTAAAAAAAAAATCTATTGTAAATCTTACTAAATAAAATATTTAACAATTTTACTTCTCAAATGAAAAAGCAAAAATCTTCATAAAACTCTGCAATAGTGCTAAACTTGGACCAAAAGAAACAAAATTATTACATTTTACTCATAAATATACAAAAAAGAAGAAAAATTTAAGCAAATAAACTATAAAGTATCCCTAGCTGAATTATTTCATGGACTTCTATGTAGCATGAACATTCGGGAAAATTTAATCTAAAAGGTAAATCTATGAATAAAGCGCAATTCGTTGAGTTAGTACAGACACAAGGCAACTATAAAACTAAAGTTGAAGCAGAGACAGCAATCAAGGCTTTTACAGATGCAATTTCTGAAGCACTTGTAAAAGGTGAGGATGTTTCTTTAGTTGGTTTTGGTAGTTTTGTATCTGTATTGCAAAAAGGTAAAACTGGTAAAGTTCCAGGAACAGATAAAACTTATACAACTCAAGATAAAATGACTCCTAAATTCAAAGCTGGTAAAGGTCTTAAAGATCGCGTAGCAGCTGGTAAATAATTTTTCTAAGTACCCTCTTTTTACAAGATGGTACTTCTATTAAACAATAAAATAATGCATAAAAACTTCTTCTCTTCACTCTTTAGCAAATCATCTCAGACGCAAGAGAAATACAATCTTATTCTTGATACAATATACTCTTTAAAAAAGCATACAAATCTTATCATTTATGATAATGTAGATATTTTTCTCCATAAAAACAGACAAACTCTACCATTAATGATATATGATGAGCAGAGGGGTATTTTTCTCTTTGAAATTAAAGATTGGTCTTATGAAGATTTAAAAAATGCATCACTTACAAAAATAGAACAAGCAAAACAGGCACAAAATACCCTAAGCTACACGGCTATGCATCAAGCCGTCAAAAATAAGCTTGATGAAATTATTCATACTAGCAATATTCCTATCCATAACTATCTTTTAATGACCCATTTAAGTTCTTATGAGTACCAGAATTTAGATGATTCATTAAAAAAAATACTTTTAGAAAAAAAAGTTATTTTTAATGATTTAGATGCAGATGCCATTCTAAAGAAATTGCAAAAAGAGCCACAAAATCAAAACTCTTATGGCAGTGCAGAAAAAATAGTAGGCTCACTCCTTACCCAATACACACTCTTGGACAAGGAGAATGAACTTTTTTTAGCAAACGCAGAACAAAAAGCATTTATAGATGCTCCATTAAAAAAATTTACAATCATTCAAGCATCTCCTAAAAGTGGGCTTAGTTCTACTTTACTACTCAAAGCCATATTTGAAATTTTAAAAAACCCTTCTCTAAAAATCACTCTTATAAAACCCACAAATTTTTCAAGAGATATTTTGCATAGACAACTCTTAGAGATTATTGAACACGCAATTATAGAATTTGACATTTTAAGTATAAACATTTTAACACCAGATGAAATAGAAACAAAAAAGCACTCCAAACTAGGAGATATAATAATGTGTGATGATGGAATACTTATGCAAAAAGAGTTTATAGAGCATCTTAAAAGTTTGCAAGGTAAGCACAAAATTGTACTCACAAATGACAAAGCAGATGAAGTCACATTTTCATTTCAAGAGAGCTATCTGCTTAAAGAGAAAAATATTTTATTTTATGAGACAAACCCACATGCAAAAGCCCTCCAACTCATAGATCAGCTACTCAAACAAAAAGATTCAAAAGAGTTACTTATAATATCTAATTGTGATAATAGAACAAAATTAATTGATGACCTGAAATTCTTTATAAAAGAAGAAGTAAAACTATTTGACAGCTCTATTCGTCTAACATTTCAAGAGTTAGAGAGATTAAAACTAGCAACCTATAATGATCTCAATGAAATTACATATAATGATGCAATACTTTTAGATATAGACGAAGCCACAAATTATGAACTGAAGTATGCAATCAATCATGCCAAAGAATCTGTACATATTCTCTATGCAGAAGATTCACAAAATTTACGACAACTAAAGGAAATATATGCAAGTAAATAAAACCGAACAAGAGTGGAAAGAGCAACTCACAGATGAAGAGTTCTATGTTTGTCGCCAACATGGAACGGAAGCTCCATTTTCTGGTAAATACTATAACAATAAAGAGAACGGCATATACAACTGTATCTGCTGTAATGCTCCCCTTTTTCAGTCAAGCACAAAATTTGATTCAGGAACAGGGTGGCCTAGTTATTATGAAAGTATAGAAGATGCCGTAAGAGAGATAAAAGATATTTCTCACGGTATGCTACGAACAGAAGTAAGATGTAGCAACTGTGATGCACATTTAGGGCATGTTTTTCCTGATGGTCCAGAACCTACAGGCTTACGATACTGTATAAATTCGGTATGTTTAAATTTTCAAGAGGAGAAATAATATGAAAAAAATAGTTTTAGCACTTTTCGTGCTTTTTACCATCACACTTTTTGCAAAAGAGGCAAATCCCCATGTCATTTTAGAGACAAATCAAGGAAAAATTGAGTTACAACTCTATCCTAAAGTAGCGCCATTAGCTGTTGAAAACTTTGTAACACATGTTAAAAATGGGTACTATAATGGCATTGCATTTCATAGAATTATTCATAATTTTATGATTCAAGGAGGCGACCCAACCGAGACAGGACGCGGTGGAGAGAGCATTTGGCATAAAGATTTTAAAGATGAGTTTGGTGCAAATCTTGTATTTGACAAAGCTGGGATTTTAGCCATGGCAAATCGTGGACCAAATACAAATGGTAGCCAGTTTTTTATAACGACTGCCCCAGCACCATGGCTCAATGGCCACTATACTATTTTTGGGAAAATAGTAGGTAAAGAGTCATTAAAAACAATTATGAAACTTAATGATGTTCCAACTATGGGAAGAAACGGTGGAGATAGACCAATAAAACGACAAGAGATTATAAAAGCTTATATTAAAAAATAGCTTTTTGCACCTCTAGTGCTTGTTTATGAGCATAGACATCATGAACTCTTAGCATTGATGCACCATTTCTAAATGCTTGAAGGTGCAGTGCTAGAGTTCCTGAGAGTCTCTGCTCTACTGATGAGGGGAAAATCTTATCTATCATAGATTTTCTTGAAGCTCCTACCAAAAGTTTTTTCTCTAGCGTTAAAAAATGCTCTAAATTTTTTATAAGAGTAATGTTATCTTCCAAACTCTTTCCAAATCCTATGCCTACATCTAAAACAATATCTTTTATACCAAATCGTTCTGCCTTTTCAATACGCTCGTTAAAAAAAGTATAAACATCATCTAAAACAGAGTTATAAGTAGGACTCTTTTGCATGGTTTGAGGCGTTCCTTGCATATGCATAATAACTGCCGTAGCCCCATACGATGCAGACAACTCACAAACAGCATCATTTTCAAGCCCTGTAATATCATTGACAATAGTAAAACCAGCATCAAGTGCCTTTTGAACAACTAACGGCTCATAACTGTCAATACTAAGGCGTATATTTTGTGCTATATTTTTCTCTTTTATCAACTCTAAAATTGGAGTAATTCTCTCTAACTCTTCTGTAGCACTTACAATCGCTGCATTTGGACGAGAAGAGACTGCACCAATGTCAATAATGTCAGCACCCTCTTCTATCATCTGCTCCATCATAACAACAGCATCAGCCTCTAAAAATCTACTACCACGAAAGAAACTATCATCATTGGCATTAATAACACCCATAATCTCACACTCTTTTGGTTTTTTCACTTTTGCTATTTTTTTAAGTTTAAGGGCTAAATCTTTGAGTCCAAAGGGTTGTGCCAGCTCCTTTTTTGCAAGAATCTCAAGCTCTTTTGTAGTTGCAATAAGCAAGGCATCTACTCTTTTTTGTGCTGCTATTACCGTCCCTTTTGGCACTGCCAAATCTGCACCTACTGAGAGTGCATCCTGCTTTAAAATATTTGCACCACCAACATGCAAATCTTTAATAGCTACAAGATGCATCTCTGCTTTTGTAGCTAAAATATTGACACCGCCACCATCAACACCGAGTCGTTTCAAATAATTTTTTATATTTAACTCATTTGATAAAACCTCAACAACCATTAACGCTCCTTTGCAAAGCTCATAACAAGCATGGCAAGTACACTCTGTACTCTTGCATTTAAATCAAGAAGTCTATACGCTTTATCAAATATTTCAAGCTGATTCTCATTTAAAATTAATCTATCCACAACAGTAGCTCTATAAAAAAGAGCTTCAACAACTCTCTTGGCTTCATTTTTTGATATACGAGCATTTTGTTTTAAAAAGTCAAATACCTCTTTGTAGTCCATCTTTGCAAGGTTAATGGTAAGCTCTTGCACATGGGAATGTGTTTCACTTTTTATAACAGGTAAACGGGAGCGTACGGTTGATAAAAGATTTGATTTTGTAGGTGAGATTATTATAAATTCTATATTTTTTGGAGGCTCTTCAAGGAGCTTTAAGAGTGAATTTTGTGCAATCCCTGTAAACTCTTTTGATGCAATTATAATGTATTTTGTCTGCATTTCACTAATGTATGCCTCACTAGTCACAAGTTTTGCATGCTCTATTTTGAAGTTCTCTTCGACAAATGCAACAACACGAAAACCATGAAGTTGCTCTTTGAGTTTCTCAACTGCCTCTTCAATCTCGCTAGCAATAAGAATATGACTACGAACTTGCATCAACTTCACCAAACATTGTAGCATTAAGCGATGCATTAAAAAGTTTAAAGAGCTGTAAAAGCTTTATATCTAAAGAGGTGTCATATGATTTAAGCGTAAAAGCATTGTTAAAATCTTCATCAAAAATCCAAAAATAACTCTCATCTTTTCTTTTTGCAATATCACTACGACTATCATCACCCTTACCGATGTACCAAAAAAAACAATCATCTTTATAGGCTTGAGAAATCATATCTTCAACAAAATCTATCATCTCCCCACCACTTAAATTATTATAATGTGAGTAAAGACTATCAATGCTTACAATAGGCACAAGGGGTCTATCTAACTCTATACTATTTATGGAGGTTAAAATATACTGCTCTAGCCACTTTCGCTTCTCATCCGTAATAATAATAACCGTTTTACCATTAAGAATTTGACTAAGTGCATACGCAGTTGTCTTTGACCACTCAAAACGGTCTTCTTCAAGCCAAGAGAGACTACCACCCTCTTCTCTTATGGCATCTAAGCTCCACTGTGCAAAGTCTGGCATAGCCGTGTTTACTTCTCTAACTCATACGCATCATGAAGGCTTCTCACTGCTAACTCTGCGTACTTTTCATCAATAACCATAGAAATTTTAATCTCTGAAGTTGAAATCATATGGATGTTAATGTTCTCTTTTGCCATCACTGAAAATGCTTTTGCAGCAACACCAGCATGAGATTTCATACCCACACCAACAACAGAAACTTTACAAATATCTTCATTGTAAGAATCAGACTTAATTTCACCTTTTTTTACAAAAACATCTACAACCACTTTTGCATCAATCAGCTCTCCAACAGGAACAGTAAAGTCAATATTTGTACTCTCATCAACCGATTTAGTTTGAATTATCATATCTACATTTACATCAGCATCTGCAAGAGTATTAAAGATGTCTGATGCAATTCCTGGTCTATCTTTAACACCACACAAAGAGACACGAGCTTGATTTCTATCTAATGCTATTCCACTTACTAATGGTTTTTCCATAATATTTTCTTCCTTTGTAATTAATGTTCCCTCTTCATCTGAGAAACTACTTCTTGTAACAAGATTTACATTGAGTTTTTTTGCCATCTCCACAGAACGGTTTTGTAAAACTTTTGCTCCTAAACTTGCAAACTCAAGCATCTCATCATAAGAGATTTTTTCAAGTTTTTTTGCTTTTGGTTCTATGCGTGGATCTGTTGTATAAATACCAGTTACATCCGTATATATTTCACACAAATCAGCCTCAAGTGCGCCAGCAATAGCCACCGCAGAGAGGTCACTTCCACCACGACCAAGCGTTGTAATATCACCCTCTTCATTCACACCTTGAAAACCAGCTACAACAACAACTTTTCCCTCTTTTACAAGGTTATGCATCGCTGTAGGGTCTATCTCTTGGATTCTCGCTTTTGTATGAATGTTATCAGTCAAAATACCAGCTTTACGCCCACTCATAGCAGTTGCATCAACACCCATCTCTTGCAGTGCAATAGAGAGAAGTGACGCCGTTACTCTCTCTCCAGAACTCAAAAGCATATCCATCTCAGCACGAGCAGGATTTTTTGAAAAGTGTTCTGCATAGCCAACGAGTTTATTTGTCTCACCACTCATAGCAGAGACAACAACTACAACAGCATTGCCCTCTTTTTTTGTCTTTGCCACACGCTTTGCTACATTTGCAATACGCTCTAAATCACCGACACTTGTTCCGCCGAATTTTTGAACTATTAACATTTATAACAGACCCTCCTTCACAAAATATTGTACAACTTTTTCATACACGGGTTTTTTAAAGTATGCTGTAAGATTTAAAACATCATCTACAGTTACAAATTTATAATCCGAAAACTCAGGATGCTTCGTATGTATATCTATTTTTGCATCTTTAGAGAGTTTCACCAAGTAGTATTTTTGTATCTGCCCTTTATAGGGTTGCATTTTTTTTAAAATTTTAGGTGGAAAATCATAAGAGATCCATTCAGGATAAAATGCAACAATTTCAGCTGCCTTTGTTCCTATCTCCTCTTCCATTTCACGAAAAAGAGCATCTTCTACCTCTTCTCCCTCATCAATTCCACCTTGTGGAAACTGCCAAATATCTGTCAAATCATTTCGTTGAGCAATAAAAATTTCTTTTTTTTGAGGATAATTCTCGGAGACTATTATCATCGCCACATTTGGACGGTATTTCTCTGTACTTTTCATAATATATACCTAGTTTAAGTTGTCTGAATTATACTCAAAAGCTTTTAAGCAATGGCTTAAAAATTTCGCTATACTTTCAAAATGTTACTATATATACACATTCCATTTTGCGATTCCAAATGCTCTTACTGCGCTTTTAACTCTTATGTAGATAAATTTCATCTCAAAGAAGCATATATGCAGGCACTTTTAGAGCAACTCAAATATGAACTCAAAAAGTTTTCTGCAACTGCAGACTCTATCGAAACACTTTTTATCGGAGGTGGCACACCTTCAACCGTTGCACCAGCTCTTTATGCTCCCATATTTGCACTCCTTAAACCATATCTAAAAAAAGATGCAGAAATAACAAGTGAAGCAAACCCTAATAGTGCTACTTATGCATGGCTTAAGGGGATGAAAAAACTTGGAGTAAATCGCATTAGTTTTGGTGTGCAGAGTTTTGACAAAAAGAAGCTCAAACTACTTAACCGTGCGCATACTCCAGAGATGGCAAAAGAGGCACTTTTAAACGCTTCAAACTTAGGCTACAAAAATCTCTCTCTTGACCTTATTTACGCAACTCTTGGCGATACAAAAGAGCTACTTCAAAAAGATATTGAGACTGCCTTTAGCCTCCCAATCAACCACCTCAGTGCCTATGCACTTACCATTGAAGAGGGTACTGCGTTTCAATCACGACCTGAAATGTCATCAGAGCAGTTAGAAATCACCCAGTGGATTTTTGCTCAAATTCAAAAACAAAACTTTACACAGTATGAAATTAGTAATTTTGGCACCTATCGTTCAGAGCATAACTTAGGCTACTGGAGATATAAAGATTATATAGGTGCTGGAGCAGGTGCTGTTGGTAAACTTAACACAAAACGCTACTATCCTACACCATCCATTGAAGCCTATATTCAAAATCCTCTCTCTATAAATGAGGAGAGTTTAACTGAGGAAGATATTCGTTTAGAAAAGATATTTTTAGGATTTCGTTCTTGTGTTGGAGTGCAAAAAGAGATTTTAACAGATGAAGAGAAAAAAAGAGCTTCTATTTTAGTTCAGGAGAAGAAACTTCTCTTTAAAAATGCTACTTTTTTTAACCCAGAATATCTCTTAGCAGATGAGATTGCTTTGTATTTAACTTCTTGAAGATAATTTAATCATACTTTAGATAAAATTTCATCATAAATACTTATGAAGGCGTAATATGTTTGGTATGGGTTTTACTGAGATACTTCTCATAGCAGTTATAGCTATCCTTTTTCTAGGTCCTGAAAAACTTCCTAGCACAATGATAGAAATTGCTAAATTTTTTAGAAATGTTAAAGATACAATCGGAAGCGTAAAAGATTCCATAGAAGATGAGATGCATATCTCTGATATTAAAAAAGAGGCACTTGCCTACAAAAAAGAGCTTTTAAACGCAAGTGAGCAGGTAAATAAAGTGGCAAATATGCCTTCACAAGCAACTGCATCGCTCAATATGTACGCAGACCATCTTTTAAAAGATGATGTAGATGAAGTGGCACCAGAGATTATTAAGGCACAAGAACCAGCAAAAAAGAAGAGTGAAACAGAAGAAGTCACTTTCAAAAAGAAAAAAGAAAAAACTCCTAAGAAAGAAGAAGATACTATAAATGTTTGATGAATTAATACCCCACTTAGCCGAACTTAGAAAAAGACTGGCTATCTCTGCTGCTAGCCTTATAGTTATGTTTTTTGTAATGTTTTACTTCCATGAATTTCTTTTAAACTGGATGGTTGCACCACTCAATCAAGCCCTTATTGCCGTTGGAAAAGTCTCCATTCATGCCGCAAATGGAATGGTAACCACCTCCCAAGTTGGTGGTGCATTTTTCGTAGCCCTAAAAGTCTCATTTTTTGCAGCTATTATTGCCGCACTCCCTATTATACTCTCGCAGATTTGGCTCTTCATTGCACCAGGGCTTTATTCGCATGAGAAAAAGATGATTATTCCTTTTATTCTTGGAGGAACAATTATGTTTATAGTAGGTGTTTTATTTGCTTACTATGTTGTTACCCCTTTTGGTTTTGATTTCCTTATTACCTTTGGTAGTTTTAGATTTACTCCACTTATAAATATAGAAGATTATGTTGGTTTTTTTACAAAAATTATGTTCGGCTTTGGAATTGCCTTTGAACTCCCTGTATTTGCTTACTTTTTAGCACTTCTTGGTCTTGTAAACGACAGACAAATGATGGCATTTTTCAAATATGCTATTGTCATTATATTTATAGTAGCAGCACTTCTTACTCCACCAGATGTTTTAACACAACTGCTTATGGCTGGTCCACTTCTCATTTTATATGGAGCATCAATCCTTATTGTAAAAATGGTTAATCCTGCAGGGAAGGAAGAAGAAGATAATGAAGAGATGAATGATACTCAAGAGAAAAATATAGATGAGAAAAAAAGTGAGTAACCCAGAGTTACTCACAAGTAGCTATGATTTTCATCTTCCAGATGAACTTATAGCTAATTATCCGGCAAACCCTCGTGATAGTGCAAAACTTTTGGTGTATGACAGAGCTACAGATACCATAACACATACACACTTTTATGATTTAGAAAAATTTATTCCAAAAGATTGTGCTTTAATATTTAATGATACAAAAGTCATCAAAGCACGCCTTTTTGGACATAAAGCAAGTGGTGGTAAAATAGAACTCCTCATAAATAGACCTCTCAATGCAGTAGATATAAATGTCTATATTCGAGGACGAGTCAAAGCAGGAACGCAACTCTTTTTTGATGCAAATTTACAAGCAAAAGTTATATGCTGTCATGAAGATGGTAGTCGTGAAGTTAATTTTTTCAAAGATGAAAAACTACTTCGTTTTGAAGAGCTGTTGCCAATAGTAGATAAAATCGGACATATTCCCCTCCCTCCCTATATACAAAGAGAAGATGAAACAGCCGATGCCAATGAGTACCAAAGTGTATTTGCAAAAGAAGAGGGAGCTGTTGCTGCACCTACGGCTTCCCTCCACTTCACACCAGAACAACATAAACGCATTTGCAAAAATCATAAATATGCCTATGTTACACTACATGTTGGAAGTGGTACATTTAAACCTGTAGAAGCAGAGATTATTACAGAGCATCCGATGCATGCTGAATACTATGCTATTTCAAACAAAGCAAAAGAGTTACTTGATTCTACAACGCCTATACTTAGCATAGGAACAACCTCTACAAGAACCATTGAGTTTTATGCAAAACATGGAAAAATTCAAAGTGGAGAAGCAAATCTTTTTTTGCATCCAAACAATAAGCCAAGTAGAGTAAACTACCTACTTACAAATTTCCATCTACCAAAATCAACACTTTTAATGCTTGTTGCCTCTTTTGTTGGTCTTGAAAAGACACAAGAACTCTATGCTGAAGCTATAAAAGAGAAGTATCGTTTCTACTCTTATGGTGATGCTATGTTGATTTTATAAAAGAGAACTCTTAAATAGCTACAAAGTACCTAATCATAGGAATTCATAAAAATACAAAACTTCCTTTTGATACATTTTAACACATTACATTACATCTTAAGGTGTATAAGAAAGTGTATACAGTATAATTTTAAATATTCTAAAAGGATTTAAAATGGCTTACACGGGAATAACTTCAAAAAAATCAAAATTTTATTTTAGTATCAGTGAATAATTTAATAGAGTGAAATGACAAGAACTTGAACTAATGATTGATTTTTGAGAGGTTATTGATTTTTTTGAAGTTTTGGTGTGTAGCAAAAATTAAAAAGTTAAGAAGTGAGTTTTTAAACTAATTATGTAGATAAATAGGATAAAATACATAAAAAACTAAAAGAAGCTACTGCATTGACAAAACAAATATCTTATACCTATCCAAATAAATTAAAAAATCAATGTTCATACAGTTTAATTAGTGGAGACTGTATAAAAAATTTAAAAAATATTGATAATAAAAGTGTTCACCTTATTCTAACTGATCCACCTTATAATCTTGGGCAATTCATGCATAATCGTAATACCAATTTAAAAAAAATGAGAGAGAATCAATTTGCATATGCTGGTTGGGATAACTTACCTTATAATGAATGGGTAAAAGATATGGATATGTTTTTTGAGGAGAGTAGTAGAATTTTAATTAAAGGTGGGAGTTTATTGATTTTTATGTCTATTATAAAAGTAGAATCAATAATTGCATTGGCTGAAAAGAATGGTTTTTATTATAAAACAACTGGTATATGGCATAAAACTAATCCTATGCCAAGAAATATGAATTTACATTTTGTAAATTCAACAGAAGCATGGATATATTTTACTATAGGCACCAATACAGGTACTTTTAATAATGACGGAAAACTGATTCATGATTTTTTTGAAACATCATTAACAACTCAAAGTGAAAAAAGGCATGGAAAACATCCTACTCAAAAACCTATTAAGCTTATAGATAAATTGGTTGGCTTACTTTCAAATGAGAATGATATAGTTGTTGACCCATTCATGGGTTCAGGAACAACAGGTGTTAGCTGTAAAAAACTAAAACGAAAATTTATTGGAATAGACCAAAACAAAGAATATGTTGAAATGGCAAAAAAAAGAATAGACGAGATAATTTAATGAGAGTAGCTGATTTATTTGCTGGAGTTGGAGGATTGTCTCATGGTTTTTCTATGGAAGGTTTTGATATAGTTTTTTCTATAGAATTTGATAAAGAAATTGCTTCATCTAACCAGTACAACCATCCTAATACAAAAGTTTATAATGCGGATATAACAAAAATTAATATTGAAAATTTATATCAAAGACACCCAAATATTGATATAATTGTTGGAGGTCCTCCTTGTCAAGGATTTTCTCAAAAAGGCAAAAGACTGAGTTTAAATGATGAACGAAACTATTTATTTCAATACTTTATAAAATTTGTTAAAAAATTTAAACCAAAATATTTTTTATTAGAAAATGTTCCCAATATTATTACTACCTCAAATGGATTTTTTAAAGATGAAATAATTAGTGCATTTTGTAATTTGGGATATAGTATTGATTGTAATATTTTAAAGGCTTCTGATTTTGGTATTCCTCAAGATAGAAGAAGGGCTTTTTTTTTAGGAAAATTAGGTTCAGATAGTATAAAACTACCAAAATCAAACTATCAGAAAATTTCTATCAAAGATGCAATATATGATTTACCATTCATCTCCTCAGGGGAAGGTAAAGATGTGGCAATATACGATAAAGAACCGTCATCTGAATATCAAAAAAGATTAAGAAACTCAGCTACAATATTATTTAACCACAAATCAACTAACCATTCAAAAATTGCTTTAGAAAGGCTATCCTTAATTCCAAAAAATGGTGGGAGAGACTCCTTACCAAAAGAACATTTAACTAAATCTATATTTAGTGGCACATGGTGTCGATTAAAAGAAAATGGAATTGCAGCAACAATAACTACAAGGTTTGATACTCCATCGTCAGGACTTTTTACCCATCCTATTTTAGATAGGTGTTTAACAGTTCGGGAAGCAGCAAGAATACAATCTTTTCCTGATACATTTAGATTTTATGGGAATAAAACTTCTCAAATGAAGCAAGTTGGAAATGCAGTACCTCCACTATTGGCAAAAGCTATTGCAGAAATCATTAAAAAGGATATAAATAATGAAAGTACTACCTGAGCAAAAAACTGAAAGAAATGAATTAAATTTAAGGTTAGGTATAAAGTCATCATTACCTATGATAAAAGAATTCTTTGGTACATATCTTTCTTTTTATTTAATCAGTAATGATAGTGATTTTTTAGATTACTCATATGCAGATGGAAATCTTATTAAAATAAAAGAAGAAGTTTTAGTAAAATTAAATACTTTTTTTAGAAAACAGCTTATATCTACGGGTGTAAGTAGCATAGAAGAAAAGATAAATAATAGTCCATTTTTAACAGCTCAAATTGAACCTCTTCAAGTAGCTTTAGAACTCTATTGGAAATTGGCAAAAATAAATTTTACAGATGGCTATGCTGAAAATTCTGAGAGAAGTGGAGGAAATCGTTATCCAAAAGTTATTCACTTTTCTACAAATGCAAATATCTTAAAAAATATTCTTTCAGATGATGACGGTGAAATATATAAAAGTGCAAAAGATATTTTATTTAACTGGATAACTAGTTATGACATTGTGCTAAAAAACACCTTAGAAGAAAAATTATTAGAAACATTAACAATATTTTCAGAAGAAACCCAAGTTAAAATACAAGCCAATGGTATGGATCTTATATTTCAACAAGAATCAATTTATAAAGGTCTCGCTGAAGGGAATACAGTTGAAAGTAGAAGTTCACGTGGCCCAGTTGGCCCTTTTAGAATTATGAAAAAATTCATATCATCTTCTTTACACCCATACATAGAAGATAATAATTCAGAATTTAAACCAAAAGATTCAATATCATTAGAATCTTTAAAAAAATATACAAATAAAGTTTCAACTTATTTAGATTTAATAACAAGAAGAACGATTATTGAAAATGACTTGTCAGAAATAGAAGAAACTGAAGAGCCTGATAACTCTGCAAGAAGTATGATGGCTAATAATATAATATATTTTGGTTCACCAGGAACTGGAAAGTCCTATAGAGCAGATAATGACACAAAAGGGAGTGAAGTATATAAAGTAACCTTTCACCCTGAATATGATTATTATAGCTTTGTTGGTGGCTACAAACCTGCTATGAATGGTAAGGATATTGAATATAAGTTTGTTCCTCAAGTTTTTACAAATGCTTATATTGATGCATGGAATAATTATGAATCGGAAGAACCTACAAAAAAGTTTAATATACAAATTGAAGAGATTAACAGAGGAAACTGTGCTGAAATTTTTGGAGATTTATTTCAACTATTAGATAGAGATACAGACGGTGGTAGCAAATATGGTGTTCAAGCTACAGAAGAATTAAAGAATCATTTAGCAGAGAAGCTCATAAAAGAGGATAGCAAAGGTCTTTTTAATAATGAAATTAGATTCCCCCCTAACCTTTCATTGATAGCTACTATGAATACTTCCGACCAATCTTTATTTCCAATGGATAGTGCATTCAAAAGAAGATGGGATTGGGAATATGTACAAATAGATTATAATTGTTCTAATTCTGACTTTGTAGTTATACTTGACAATGAAGCAAGTTATGAATGGTTAACATTCCTTAATAAGATTAATATAAAGATATTTAATGCTACTCATTCGCAAGACAAACAAATAGGAAATTGGTTTGTCAATGCAACAGCTACTGGTAAAAAGATTAATCAAAAAACATTTATAAATAAAGTATTGTTTTATCTTTGGAATGATGTATTTAAAGATGAAGAAGACACTATATTTATACTTGATGATGGTGACAGTACAAGACAAGTTACATATGAAAGCTTTTTTCCAAGTAATAAAGATTCAGCACTTCTAATACAAAAAATATTAGAAAAGCATTTAGCACTTATTCCCATACAAGCACCAACAACATTAACACAAAGTACAGAAGAGATTGAAGAAGAGTAATGAAAGTATTTATCGAAGGAGAACATTATCCTTTATCAATTTTAGAATCTATTGAAAATGCAAAATTTTATAAAGCTTTAGGTCCTGAAAAAGCAAAAATTACTCATGTAGGATACTTCTATTCATTTAAGAACAAAGAAGTAATTTATATCTTACCCAAGGTTTTTATAGATACTGACAAGAAAGTTTTATCTTCCTTTCATAAAGACGAACTTATTAACTCTGATTTTGATGAGAGAATAAAAAATAAAGTTCAACTGGTAAAGTTCAAATATTTACTAATACTCTTTTACAGAAGTTTACAAGAATATAAAAAAAGGTACATTTCAAATAATTTATTAAAGAAAGACGATACTTTAACTTTAGATAGTAATATAGGGGAAGATGAATATAGTTACTTAGATATTGTATTAAATATTATAAATTTTCATAGAGAAAATTATAACACAATTTTATTTATTGAAAAGAAACATCGGTCTCAACAACATAAAAAAGTTAGTTGGGAAAAAACAATTAAAAAAACAATGCCTTTTTTTGATAAAAATAGAAATCCCATTTATATTCAAGCATACAATAAAAAGAAAGTAGTTGATACAGAAGAAGAACTTTTAAGTATGTTTTATTCGGTGTTATATTTTTTAAAGATTGAATATAAATTTGATTTATCAATTGATAAAATATATACAATTCATAAAGGGAAAGCTTTTGATAAACTTTCTAAGAAAGCACCTTATATATTAAAAAAAATAAAGCATAAATATTTTTCAGATACTTTAGTCAAAATTTATAAGCTTCTTGAACTTTATTTTAATGATAATAGACAAGCTAATCATAAGAAAAAAAGCAGTGAATATATATTAGTAGATAACTATCATATTATCTTTGAAGATATGATAGATAAACTTTTTTCAGATGAGTTACCTAAAAACTTAAAGAAATTAAAAAATCAAAAGGATGGAAAAGAAGTAGACCACTTATTTGAATACAATTCATTAATAGATAGTGGGGAATCAATTTTTTATATTGGGGATTCTAAATACTACCAAATTGGAAGTCATATAGAAGAAAAGTCTCAATATAAACAATTTACATACGCAAAGAATATAATCCAATTTAACATAGACATATTACATGGTAAGCAAGATTCTATTAATAAAGAAAACCTGCGTTATAGAGATGAACTTACTGAAGGCTATAATATCTCACCAAACTTCTTCATTCAAGGAAGAATAAAAGAAATGGAATTTGAAAATGATAATTTACTTTTAGAAGATAAAGATCCTGAATATTCATATCATTTTGAGAATAGGCTTTTCGATAGAGATACTCTATTTGTGCATTATTACAATATAAATTTCCTTTTCGTATTAAAAGCATATAGCCAAATGAATTTATCCAAACATAATAAATTTAAGATTAAAGCTAAAATGAAATTTAGAGAAAGCATGATTGAACTTTTAGACTCAAAATTTAACTTTTATAAAAAAAGCTTTGCAAGTTATAGCTCTATTAAAGCTTTTGTAAACACTAATTTTAGAGAATACCACGGAAAAATGTATCGAACAAAAAAAGAAGAAGCAAAGAAGACAAATGAAGAACAAGAGCTTATTCTTGCACTTGAAAAACCAAATACATATTCAATAGATGGATTTAATAATTATATATTGTCTACCTAAAACCTTAATCTTTCATCCATTAACTTCAAGTAAGTTAAATGTTACTTTTATACCTGCTTATGCTCAAGTTAGTTAAAATTCTTATATGAATGAAAAAGCAAAGAAAACAATAAAAGAAACTTTACAATACCTTTTAGCTTTAAGGTATGATTTTATTTTAGGCGATAGTGATGCAGATATGGAAAGTAAAGCTATATATGTGAGAAATAATTTAATGACTACACATTCTGATGGTACAATGACATTTCTTGAAAGATTTATTACTGGAGATAATGTTGAAAAAATTAAGAAACTGGATAATCAGCTTGTTAATTTAAATCTTCTATTACCATATCTTGAAAGAGATAAAGAAGTAATAATGATAGACCAAGAAATGAAAAAAATTCAGGCAAAAAATAATATTACTGTAAAAGAGTTTACTGAAATTTACAATATCTCCACAAGCTCACAACGAGATTATCGTTCAAGACTACAAGACGCATTACCATACCATCAAAAAATATCAGGTGGCAAAATAGTTTATGTAGTTGAAGAGGTCGAAATATGGTTTGAAAACCAACACAGATAGGTAGTTTGTTTATCTTTTTGATACTTTCTATGACATTACAAGGTGTATAGAAAAGTGTATATCTATTTTTAAAGACACCTAAACAAGGGCTTCAAGTGGATTTTTACCATTTGGTGATGCAATGCTTATTCTTTAAGCAATGTAAACTTTCGCATTTTTTATCACTATCTCGGCACTTAGTTCTGCTTCAAAAAGCCTTGAAGGAAATCTTTTTAATGCCTCTTCGTAAGTAGGGGTAGATTTGCAATACTCTAAAAATTCATCTCCTTTTATTGATGCTACATCAAATGCAGTGAATTTTTTTACAAAAGTGTCAATATTATAAATAGCTTCTGCCTTGCTCTCACTTAAAAGACTATTAGTAGCTTCAC
>JALSWC010000107.1 GCA_027060825.1 Sulfurimonas sp. | reverse complement strand
GTAAGTCGCTCTTTTTGAGGATGTAAAACTATATCTTTTTGCTTAAGAAATATTTCACTGTAAAGTATCTCAATAATTGATGCATCAAGTGTATAGATATTTACAAACTCCACAAACCATTGGCTATACTCCTCTTCAAAAAGCGTCTCTAATTTTTGTAAATCTTCACTTGCAAAGGAGTTGTCAATAATAATATGACAAACATAGCTCTCTTCATAAAATCGTAGCAAATTATTTTACCCACGCTTTTACAATAGACACAAACGCATTAGTATCAACTGGTTTTGCAAGATAATCATTCGCTCCTGCATTTAAACACTCCTCTTTATCACCTGATGCTGTTTTTGCTGTAATGGCAATAATTGGTATGTTTTTATCTTTTTCATTCTCTTTAATGCTTTGCATAGCTTTTAAACCATCCATAATTGGCATCATGATGTCCATTAAAATAAGGTCGATTTCTTCCTCTTCTAAAACCTCTAATGCCTCTTTCCCATTAAACGCAGTAAAAACTTCTCCACCCATACTCTCAATAACGGCACTTAGAGCAAAGATATTTCTACTATCATCATCAACTATTAAGATATTTTTCCCTTGAAGTAAATCTTTATTTGTTGCGATTTCCTCATCATCTTTTACATCTTCTCCCATAAAAGAGGGTGTAGGGAGTGTTTGAGTTACATGTGGCATCTCTTTTGTAGTGCCTTTTTTAAGAGGAATGCTTACAATAAAAGATGCCCCTTTCCCATACTCACTTTGAACTTCTATGCTTCCTTGCATAAGGTCTATAATTTGTTTACTTATAGAGAGTCCTAAGCCTGTGCCTCCAAACTCTCTACTTATAGAACCATCTACCTGTTTAAAGGCATCAAAAATAAGACCAAATTTTTCTTTTGGAATACCTATGCCACTATCTTTTACAATAAATTGAAGCATATTGTTCTCTAAAGAGAGAGAAAGTTTGACAGAACCCTCTTTGGTAAATTTAAAGGCATTGCTTAAAAGATTTTTGATGACTTGTGAGAGTTTTGTTTTATCTGTAATGAAAGTATTATGAAAATTATCTTCTATAAGAAAGTCTATATTTTTCTCTTTTGCAACAACACTAAAAAGTGCTTCTAAATCACTAAAAAACTCCTCTGAATTTATCTCTAAAGCCTCAAGTTCCATATTTCCAGACTCTATTTTACTTAAATCTAAAATATCGTTAATAAGTAAAAGTAACTCTTGACCTGCTTTGTTAATAACAGAGGCTTTTTGTGCATCATCTGCATCAAGCGTATGGTTTTGGTTCTCTTTAAGAAGTTTTGAGAGTAAGATGATGGAGTTTAGTGGTGTTCGTAGCTCATGAGACATATTTGCTAAAAACTCACTTTTATATGCAGAGGCTCGCTCAGCTTCCTCTTTTGCTTGAAGCATCTCCTCTTGTCGTTTGTTAAGCTCTTTGGCTTGTTGTGTCAGTTGCTGTTGTTGCTCTTCCATCTGCACATTTGACTCTTCTAACTCTTCACTTTGTGCTTGTAACTCTTCGTATGCTTGTTGGGACTCTTCAAGGAGCGATTTTATTTTTGTATTTTGAATGGCACTATAGAGTGTAATACCAAAGAGTTCGGCAGTTTTTGCTAAATACTCTCGCTCTATTTGCGTAAAATGCTCAAAACTCATAATCTCAATAACACCAAGAAGTTGCTCTTCATGAATGAGTGGGTAGGTATAGACCTCTTTTGCTTTTGCTTGTGTTGTACCACTTTGTACTTCAAAAATATCCTCTTTAATGTTGTGTAGTAAAATACTATTTTTCTCTAAAGCAACTTGACCGACAACTCCTTCGCCCACTTTGAAAATATTTGAGAGTGAATTACGAGTAGTAAATGCAAAAGATGATAGAAGATGCAACTCTTTTTTCTCCTCTTCATAGCTGTAAAATGCCCCAGAAGCCGCATCAATGTAGCGACAAAGAGAACTTATGGCTTTTTGAGACAACTCTTGTGTATCATCTATACCACTTGTTACATCACTAAATTCACCAACTCCTTCACTTAAAAAGATGTCATTTTTGTTTTTGATGCTGTTTGCTTTTAAAATATTTGTCATACTTACAAGAGCAAGACCCAGCTCATCATTTTTTGATTGTGGCTGTATGGTAACAGAGAAATCTCCCTGTGCAATTCTATTGGATTGTTGGAGTATGCTATGTAAATATGTCGTCATATTGGCTATGGTGATGCCTAGTCTATCTTCTTCGCCTTTGAGTTTATACTCATTGCTAATATCTCCAGAGGCTATTTTCTCAGTAAGTTTTGCTATATTTTTCAAGTAGTTTATCATATTTGATATGGCAATACCTAGCTCATCACTACTATCATGTATAATGATATTTACATCATAATTTCCATTGGAAAGACGAGAGGCTATGTTTGAAATCTCTTGTAGCTTTTGCATCATCTGTGTAAGGGCTATACCGAGTTGGTCATTTTTGCCTAAAAGTTCTATGTTGGTAGTGAGATTACCATTTGCAACGGCATTTGCTTGCATAGTTAGACTCTCTATAGCATCAACAAGCACTGCGCTCGATTTTACAATCTCTCCTACTTCGTCATTTGCTTTATAGACTATATGCTCTTTTTGAATTTCTCCTTGAGAGAGTAGTTTTAACTGTGTTGTGACTTTCCCTAAAGGATAAATTAATTTTGCTATATATTTATTCATAACAATTAAGCCAAAAAAGAGCAACCCTGAGAGTAAAATAAAGAACCAAGTGGTAAAGTTTGACAAAGAAGAGAGCAATACATCTGCTTTTGTAACTGTTACAAGATACCAAAAATTTTGAGGATGTTTTAACTTGTCAGGATAGACTTTATTAAGAGCATAGATGGTATCATTTTTTATAAAAGCTACTTTCTCTTTTCCTTTTATTCTTTGTAAAATATGTGGATAATTTTTGTTAAAATTAAAAGAATTACCAAGCTGAAATGCCCATCTTTTTGTTTTGTCTTTATTGTAAAGGTAGTAGCCATCTTTGTTTATAAGATAAAACTGCTGGTATGATTTTTCTTTATCTGTATTATATTTATTAGCTATCATGTGAAGTATATAATTGGCATTGAGATTTAAGACAAAAACTCCCTGTTTTCGTCCATTAGCATTTACAATAGGCGTAGCAAAACGCACAACTGGAGTAAAGGGTCTCTCTATATGTCTATGTTCTATATTGAGATTCATTTGAGAGATGTAAAATTGCCCTTTATGGAGTGCCATCGCTTTTTTGAAATACTCTCTATGTGCTTTGTTTTGTAAATTTTCCTTTGCTACTCTCTCTACAGTTTTTGAGATTTTATTGTATTTTAAGACTATTTGCTCATTACCCTTTGCATCCAAAATACGAATTTGGTAGTAAATAGGCTTGTGAAGGAGATAATCTGATAAAAGTGAAATGGTAGCATCTCTATACTTCTTTGTTCTCTCTTTATCTTGCAAATCTTTCCATATAAAAAACTTTTTTAGAGTAAAAGTAGAACTGTCATATTGCAAATCTTGAGGGATGATTCCTAAGATACCTTCAATCTTGTCACCCAAAGCACTTACCTCTCCCTCTTTTAAAACAATAGCTGAGTCAATATAGGCTTTTTTTGCACTACTAAAACCATACCATCCTATAACTCCAAGGGAGGTAATAAATAAAAGCGTGAAAAGAAAAAAGATTTTACTTTTAACAGATAGAAAATTTTTCACTTTGACTTCCCTCCTTTTTTGTACTAATGTTAGCACAAAGAAGCTGAAGTTTTAAAGTGATTAAATGTTATACTTTTAAAAAGATAAAGGGGATAGCGATGGCTTTAGCAGTCACACTTTTTTTAGTAACTTTACTATTTGTTATTTGGCAACCAAAAGGTTTACAAATAGGGACAACGGCAGTAATTGGGGCAATTTTAGCATTACTTTTAGGAGTTGTGAGTTTTGAAGATGTTATTACTG
This sequence comes from Sulfurimonas sp., assembly GCA_027060825.1. Lineage (GTDB taxonomy): Bacteria > Campylobacterota > Campylobacteria > Campylobacterales > Sulfurimonadaceae > Sulfurimonas. The sequence continues at coordinate 16,946 of JALSWC010000107.1, read as the reverse complement.
TGACCAACATTGTTTGGGATGCGACACTTGCGTTTATAGGCATCATCATCCTCTCAATGGTGCTTGATGAGATAGGCTTCTTTGAGTGGACAGCTATTAAAATGGCAAAACTGAGTGGTGGTAGTGGTAATAAAATGTTTGTCTATATTTTACTCCTTGGTGCGTTTGTATCTGCGTTCTTTGCAAATGATGGGGCAGCACTTATTTTGACACCTATTCTTTTAGCGAAGATGAAGTACCTGAAGATGAAACCACTCCCTATTTTTGCTTTTTTAATGGCAGGTGGATTTATAGGCGATAGTGCTTCAACTCCCTTAGTCATCTCAAATCTTACTAACATTGTAACAGCAGACTATTTTCACATTGGTTTTTTTGAATATGCAAAAAATATGTTTTTACCGAACCTTTTAAGTATTGTTGCGTCCATTTCTATTTTATGGTTCTACTTTAGAAAAGATATTCCTCTTAAAGTGGATGTTTCACTGCTTCCTGAAGCCTCATCAGTCATTAAAAATCATACGATGTTCAAGCTCAGTTGGTTCTTTTTGGCACTTTTGATGGTGGGCTATTTTGTGGGTGATTATTATCATCTGCGTATTTCACTCTTTGCACTTGGTGGGGCTTTGCTCTTTTTAGCCATTGCAAATTATTACAAGGCTGTGAAGCCGATTATGATTATAAAAGCGGCTCCTTGGCAGGTTGTTTGGTTTAGTATTGGGCTTTACATCGTTGTTTATGGACTCAAAAATGCAGGGCTTACCAATGAAGTGGCAGACTGGATAGTCTCATTGCAACATCATGGAGAAACTGTGGCTGTGGTAGGAACTGGTTTTATTGCTGCATTTATGAGTTCAATTGCCAACAATATGCCAACGATTATGATTATGGATATAGCCATCGACCATGTTGGGTATGTAGGACATGAAGCACTTGTTTATGCAAATATTTTAGGCTCAAACCTTGGACCCAAAATGACACCTATCGGCTCGCTTGCTACACTTCTGTGGTTGCATGTTCTTGCACAAAAAGGGGTAAAAATCGGCTGGGGTGAATATATGAAAGTAGGGCTTGTCATTACCCCTCCTGTACTTTTAGTAGCTCTTTTAGGAGTTTTGTAGATGGCTTTTGAAGATGCACTTCACACATTGACACTTAGTGAGGATGGCTCTTACACGGCGTACTCAAAAGAGTATAATGAACATTATCACTCTACAAAAGACGGTGCGTTGAAAGAGTCTTTGCAAAAGCATGTCATACCTGCGTTTGAGTTGATAGAAAAAGATGAGGTAAATATTTTAGACATCTGTTATGGGCTTGGGTTTAATACTTTGGCTACGATTTTGTATTATAGACAAAACAGACCAGAAACAAAGCTCAATATTTATTCGCCAGAACTTGATGCTTCTCTTATAAAGTCTTTGGAATATTTTACTTATCCTGAAGAGTTTTTAGAGCTTCAAGAGATTATTGTAGCACTGAGTTGTGAGGGAGTTTATAAAGATGAACAGTTATTTATAGAGCTATTTTTAGGGGATGCACGAGAGTATATTCAAAGGTTTGAGAATTTTTTTGACATTGTCTATCAGGATGCTTTTTCTCCTAGTACAAATCCTATTCTTTGGACAAAAGAGTATTTTGCAGACATTGCAAAGGCCATGAAAAAAGAGGGGGTGCTTACTACATATTCCATTGCATTTAAAACACGACTTGCTCTTTATGAAAATGGATTTTACATATATCTAAACAAAGGAGAAGGATATAGGGATGCAACGCTTGCTTCACAAAAGCAACTTTTAAATGCAATAGTTGTAGATATGGAACATAAAATTTCTTGTAATCCTGACATTAAATCAATTAGAGATTAATTTTTTCATTTACTAAGTGTTATCAATTAATATATAAAATTTGACTTAACAAACTTGATAAACAAAGGATAAAGTATGAAAAGAAAAGTTATATTATCAACACTGTTGGCAGGAATACTCCTCTCAACATCAGCGCTCTATGCAAATGATGCAGTATCTTCAAAAGATGCAAATGCATTAAATAATTCAAACTCTGCAAAAAGACTCAAAGCTATTGTAAGTAAAGAGGCAGCACAACATAAATTGGCTCTTAAAAAAGCACCAAAAGAGGTAATAGAAGGTTTACAACAAACTGTAGTAGCATTGAGAGCATTACATGCAAATCAAGTAAAACCTGCAAAAGATGCTCTTGAAAAAGCAACAAAACTTTTTGATAAAGCTTTGAAAAAAGATCCAAAACTAGGACTTGTTCCTATTGCGGATGAGGTTCAGGTAAATGATTTTACAGGTAATACTAAACTTATTAAACAAACCATACAATCAGTACAATCTTTACTGAAAGATCATGATATACAAGCGGCGAGAAAAATGCTTCTTCCTCTACAAGATGAGATGGATATGCAAACAGAATTTCTACCAATGGATACTTATCCAGTTGCTACAAAAGAGGCTCTAAAAATGCTTAACAAAGGGAACTCAAAATTAGCATTTACAACTTTGATGACAGCTCTTCATACTGTTGTGACACAAGTAGATATAGTGCCTTTACCTCTTCTTGCAGCACAAGATTTTGTTTTAGAAGCATCAAAACTTGATAAATCAAATAAAAAAGATGCACTTAAACTTCTTGCTAGTGCAGATGATGAACTTGAAAAAGCAGTTCTTTTAGGCTATACAAAAAAACACTCTGCAGAATACAAACATTTACAAACACAGGTAAAAAATATTGAGGCAGCAATACCTGGAAATAGTGATATTTCAAAACTTTATGATCACATTAAAAATGATTTTAAAGATATAATCTCTAAACCTAAAAAAGATAATGTAACCGTTGTAAATTCTTAAATTGTATTAAAGTTTAAATACAATCCCAGGCTCCATCTTTTTGATGGGGCGTAGGCTAATAAACGCAGCCGTAAGACTCACAATAAAAACTCCTAAAAACCCTATAAATGGTGCAAACCACATAATGCGAAAAGGAAAACTTGCACTTGATATTGCTTCTCCAAAGAGTGCCGATATTCCAACACCGATGCCACTTCCTACGACTGCCATAATGAAAACCTGCGTATATATCATATCTGTGAGTTGTTTGATGGATGCACCCATGGCTTTTAAAACGGCATACTGTTTGATATTTTCATAGGTAAACATATAGAGCATAACGCCTGTTACTCCAAAACCGACAAGCATTGCTAAAACCACCATATTTACCATATCTCCTACATCTTCTGAGTTTATTAAGTACCACATAACCGTCTCTTTTTTAAAAGCACTACTTGTAATGGCTTTAAGTCCTGTCTCTTTAGAGATGCGTTTTGCAAGTTTTTCTGGTGTAATATTTTTTGTAGGACGCACCATAATAAAAGTGATGTATCTCTTCTCTCCTGGAATTAATCGTTTAAAATTGGATGTACTTGTGTAGAGGAGAGGTCGTGGTGGAAAACGGGGAATGGTATGTGAAACGCCAGCAACGACAACTCTTTTTGAGTTTATAAGCATTGCATCACCATAACGGAGTTCTCTTGTTTTTGCATTGAGATGAGAACCATTGTATGCCCACATATCTTTTTTATATATGGGTGTTTGAAGTTTCCCTTCTGTTCCACCACTATCAATGATAACACTATTTGGAATACGCAATAGATTAGCAGGTTTTGGTGCACCACTGAGTGTAGCATCATCCACGCCTATTGCTTGAAAGGATTGAAAATGCCCATTTGCATAGCGTGCTGTCATATCACCCATATAAAGAGGCGAAGCATAAGCGACACCCTTTACACCTTTTACAATTCCTAAGGAAGAGTTGCTCATATTTATTGTTGCTTCATCTGAACTTACAGCACTATCCATAACCCACACTTTTGCACTTGGATTTTCGCTCACTAGAGCAAATCCCCTTGTCATAAAACCTGCAAAATAACTCATAGCAAAGCTCACTAAAAACGCAGTAAATGCTACACCAATTAAAAGCCCCAAATATTTAGTTTTATCGTGTAAAAGCATCTCAATGGCAACTCTAAACATTAGTTGCCTTTAAAATTTTCAATGAAAACATCAAGCATTTCACCAACATAGAGAGGAAACTCAGGTCTATATTTCACACTGTAAACAACTTGAAGAACCCTTGTATCTGTCTGCTCAGTAGAAGTTCCTATAAAATTTGTTTTTGGTGTAACCATTGGTATTGTGTAGAGATAAGAGAGTTTTACTTTTTGTTTAGGATTTCCTCTTATAAAGGCAACAGCATCTGCATCTTTTTGAAATTTCCAACTGTCAAATTCATTAATATTTACTTTTATATTGAGCTTGTTACTTCCTAAAATAAGGGCTGTTGAATTTCTAGGAAAATAAGAACCTATTGTAAGATTTGAGCGTAAAACTATGCCATCAATCGGTGCATAGATGTTGTAGAGTTTTAGGGTATCTTGGAGTGCTTTGAGTTTTTGTTTTGCAAGAGCCAAATTCTCTTTTGCTTCACTATAATTATCTCTTAATTTTGTATATTTCTCATTTGTAACCATATTCGCAGAGAGTTTTTTCATTTTTTGTATGATGTCAAGTTGGTGTTTAGCACTTTGTAGTTTTGCTAATGCTGATTGTATAGTTGCATTAAGTACAAGAATATTACTTCTTTTTGCACTATCATCTAGCGTAAAAAGAAGTTCACCTTTATGGACTTTGTCGCCACTTTGTACAAATACTTTTTTGATAACACCTGCAACATTCGCCCCAACTACAATATTTTTACTTCCTGCTACTACAATTCCTGTTCCTGCTATAAAAGATTTATAAGGAAGTTTCATGGAGGGGAGGGTTACATTGTTTCCTGATTTTTCCATATCATTATAATAAACAGTTCCCATTGCTACGGCAATACCAATAAGTGAGAGAAAAATAAGTATAAAAAAAGTTCTCATAAAGCCACCTTTGTAATTTTTCCATCTTCCATATGCACAATTCTATTAGCATATTTATATATTCTATTATCGTGTGTGACTACTATCATACTGGCACCTTTTTCTTGAATAATTTTTGTTAAAAGTTCCATAACAATCTGTCCTGATTTATGGTCTAAACTACTTGTGGGTTCATCACAAATAATAAATTTTGGATTATGCACCAATGCTCTTGCAATGGCAACGCGTTGCTGTTCACCACCACTAAGCCCACTTGGTTTTATATGCTCTTTTTCATTGAGTCCAACTGCGTTTAGCATCTCTTGTGAACGGGTAAGGGCTTCGGCTCTTTGCACTCCTTGAATGGTCAAAGGGAGTGCAACATTTTCTATGGCACTCAGTGATGGTAAAAGATTAAAAGCTTGAAAGACAAAGCCAATATTTTCTCCTCTAAACGCAGTGAGTGTTGCATCATCCATTGTTGTTATATCTTTTTGCAAAAGCTCACAACTTCCACCCTCAAAATGGAGTAATCCACTTAAAACAGAGACAAAGGTCGTCTTTCCACATCCTGATGGTCCAACGAGCATAAGAAGTTCATTTTCATAGACATCAAGAGTGATGCCTTGGAGTGCTTTTACCTCTGCTTCGCCAGCGTTAAATGTTTTTACAATATCTTTGCATGATGCAATGATGTTACTCATACACTTTCCCACTTGCAATAGCATTAATGATAGTCGCTTCTAAATGCTGGGTTGTTTGCATAGCTATGATTTGCTTTTTGACATGAAGAGTTTGTTGTAAAACTTGCAAATAAGTGTTAAAATCTACATACTGTTTCAAGTATGCTTTTTCAATAGTTACTTCACTTTGTTGAAAATCTTTCAATGATTTTTCTAAAACAGCAAGCTGATTTTTAGCATTAAGATAGGCTTGATAGTCTCTTATATACTCATTTTTTCTTTGAATTTTATAGGTTACACTTTGTGTCTGTCTGTTTAGTGATGCTACTTTGAGTGCTTCTATTTTTTTAAAATTTCCACCATTTAATGGTATTTGAATACCTACATTAAAAGAGTGATTATCGCCATAAGAAGTGGGGTCGTCTAGTTTTTCATAGCTAACACCAACTGTAACATTAGGCATATATTGTTTATCTATTCCTTGTGCTTGTGCTAAAAGTTTTTGTGCATCAAGTGTGTTTATACTTGCTTGTGGATTGTGTGCTAAAAAATCTTTTTCAGAGTAGAGTATCTTTGTTTGTGTAAGTTTTGGAATGTTTTGATTTGGAGCATACAGATGTAATTGTGCTTTCATCTTAACAAGCTCTTGCGTTTGTGCAACTATTTTTGTCTGTAAAGTTGTAAGGGTGTTTTTAAAACGGAGAATATCAAGTGCAGTTATATCTCCATTTTTTGCTAAATTTTCAAGTTTTGCATAAATCTTTTGCTGTTTTTTATAAAACTCTTGGTGGATTTTGAGTTGCATTTGCGTTTTATTGTAAAGGGCGACCATATTTGCTAAGGAGATAAAGAGTTGTTCTTTTTTGAAATTTAATTTTTTCTTTTCACTTTTTACATCTAAACACAGTGTTTGGATTTTGTAGTTATTTTTTCCAAAAAGGTCTAGTGAATCATTGAGAGATATGTCGGTTGTATTGAAACTTCCCGAGGATATTGGTAAAGAGTGTGCATATGTTTTTGAGTAGCGAGCATCAAGTGTGAAGTTTGTATATTTTGAGTAAGTTATAGCACTTTGAGAAGTTTTGTTCGATGTTTTATAAAGGTTATAGCTTTTTTCATACTGTAGCGTTTTCACGGCATCTTTATAAAAACTTGTCATATCTGCATGTGCAACACTAAATGCCAAAAGTGAGAGAGTTACTATTTTTTTTATCATAATTTTTTCCTTAGATTCTATTTTTTCTTGAGCTATCTCTTTCATTTATAATTATAGAGTTTTTGAATGAAATGAGAATGAATTAAAAAAAATAGTTTATCGTATAGCTTTCAATCTTTGTAAATTAAAATGTGTAAACATAAGAAGTTGTAAAATATAGACAAATATTCCAAAAACTGGTATTAATAATAATGAGGCAGATGCAAGTGCAATAAGTCGTAGTTGCATAGTATTTGAACTCTCTAATTGATGAAATTCATCTTTATTCGCATACATTGCTATTGAATCATAAAAAGTTGGTTTTTTAATCAATATTGACCATAAAAACAGATGCACTACTATATTAATTACAGGTATAAACATAGTTGGGAGAAAGAGAATAAAAAGTATAATAAAAAGTAAATTTTGTTTTAAAGATATTATTATACTTTCAAGAGTTGTACCAAAACCTCTTTTTTCATTATGATAATATTTATCATTTATCTCATCAACTATTTGATCTGCAATAAGCCCTACAATCATAATAGAAGTGATAATAAGCAGTTCATAATAAATAAATATGCCACCAATAGCTTCAACGGTATGAACTAACCATTTAGAATCGCCAACAAAAGGGATATAGGAAATTAACCATACAATAAATTGATTAATTTGATTATGGAATATAAAAAATATTATACCCCAAAATAGAGAAGCAACGACAATAGGTATGAGTGAAGTTAAAAGTATCTTTATATTAAAAAGATCTTTTATTGAATTGAGGAATAGTTTTAACATTTTTTTAGTACCTTAAACCAGATAGATAGTATCAAATTGTTTAAACTAGCAAGTTTATTTTTAAGTATGTTTATAATAATCACAGCAATTATTGATACTACAATAGAACCTAGTATATCAAAAGGATAATGGACTCCACAATAAACTCTAGCAATTCCACACCATAAAGCTAATATAATTGAAACAACGCCTAAAGTTCTCGTGGATTTAAAAGTTGTTAGCATCAAAGCAATAGAGACTACAAAAGTGGTATGATCTGAGGGAAAAGAGTTTACAGCTTTATGATGTAGTAAAGCTACTCCTAATCCATCCATAAAAGGGCGAGGATGAAAATAAAATAATCCTATTATTAAATTTATACCAACTCCTAAAGTAGTGGCATATCCAGCATAGAGAGCTTCATTCTTTTTATTGGTAAACCATAAATAAAAAAGCATAGCTATAAAAATATATGGTAAATACTGTGCTACAAAAGTCATAAGAAAATCTACAATATGATTTTCTCCCGCGTATGAATTTATACTTAAAAATATATTTTGATTTAATGTTTTCAATATTTTTCCTGCATGATTAATTTTTATAATTATAGAGCTTTTGGATGAAATGAGAATGAATTGATTTTAAAATGTGTAAAATTTTATTTGATGAGAGAGTTACTCATCATTCTCTTCACCAAAAGTATTTATAAGACCTTTAATAAACTCTTTTTTCTCTTTTTTACTTAATCTTGCATCGGAATGTACAGCAGTATAAATGAGTGGAGGCATATGACCACTACGAACTTGTGCTGAAGATTCATCTCCATGGTTGTGTCTTTGATGGCGCCAGTTTGAAATATTGAGATGTTCTCTTCCATCTTCAACATCACTTTGCACTAACCAAGAGATAGGGGCTACATTACTATACCATCTCCATTTTGTTTCATTGGAGTGGCAATCAGCACATGCACGCATAAAAAGCGTGCGAGTCTGTGGGCTATCCCATTTTGGTTCTTGTACCACTTTTGGATTCGTATGGTCTCTGCCATAAGGTATAAACTGAATGGCTACACCTAGTAGTATTGTAGATATTACGATTGTTTTCATTTTTGCCATTTTGCATCCTCTTATGATTATTTAACATGAGTATGGCATAGTTATATTAATCTATCGTTAATGTTCTTTGTCTTTTATTGGCGTCCTTTTTGTTTTCCATTGCCATTGCTATTTTCTTGCCCATTTTGTCCATTCTCATTAAGTCTATTTTTAAGATGTGATATTATAGAATTTGTTTGTTAGCTAAATGTTAAGATGAACTTATTGCTCTCATCATCCGATTCTACTTTTATCTCTATATCCATTGCCCTTGCCAAACGGTTGACAATATCTAAGCCTATACCACTACTGCGTTTATCACTACTGTAGGAACGCTCGAAAATCTTCTCTGGATTTATTATTTTTGGTCCACTGTTTTGAATGGTGAGGCTATTTTTTGTGGCGTAGATTTTTACATATCCATTTTTAGTATTGTATTTGCAGGCGTTTGAGATGATGTTTTGGAGTATTTGCTTTGTGGCGTGTGCATTGAGTTTGTCTGTGAAGTTTAAGCACTCTTGCGTGAAGTGAAGATTTGGATATATTTGATGCTGTGTTTGGAGTATCTCTTGAGTGATTTTACAGAGGTTTACTTGTTCGAGTTGGAAGGTCTCTTCTTGAAGAAGAATGGTGAGATTTTCATGGAGTTCTGAGATGGTCTCTACACTCTTTTTTACTCTTTGTAGTGCTACATTATCTATACACTCCTCTTTTTTTTCAAGGAGTTTCATATTGAGCTTTATGGAGGTGACAGGTGTATTTAAGTCATGTATGAGATCTTTTGCGAACTTATCAAGCGTTGAGATGCTTTCTTGGAGTGGTTTGAGAGCATTCTTTGCAAGTTTGTAGCTAATGAAGGCAAAGAGTAAAAGTAGTAAAAATTGAAGTGTCCATATTTTGATTTTTAGCTCAAAAAGCTTTTGATTGAAAGCTATTTTTTTCTTTATGACTTGTAAATAGTAATCAGGTACTTTTGTTGGCATATACTTCATAAAACTTTTATCTGTAACAGTAAAGTTTCGTATATCTATGTGCTCCCCAAACTTTTGGACAAATTTATGTGAGTATGTATCATTGTGGTATTCATCCATCTTGAGATGCAGTTTGATATGTCTCGCATATTCTATCATGGAGAACTCTTCGGCTTTTAAAAGATGGTCTTTCATTTGAATATAGTAAAAGAATCCTGCCACTAAAATAAGGAGTGCCACGCTCACAAAGTAGGTGATGAAAAATTTTAAAAATGCTGTTTTTTCATGATGATGCAAGGCGATATCCTACTCTTTTTATGGTTGTGATGGGGAGTCCAATTTTTCGTAGTTTATTGATGTGAACACGCAAAGACCCCTCACTTATCTCTTTGCCATCACCAAGATACTCAAGCAGTCTCTCTTTTTGTACGGTTGCATTGAGGTTTTGAAAGAACAGTTTTGTGATTTTAAGCTCTGAGGGTGAGAGGGCTATAAAGGTATTTTTATGGTAGAGTTCCTCTTTTTGAATGGCAAAATAGAACTCTCCGACTTGGATTTTCTCGTCATAGCTGTGGTACGCTTTACGAAGTAGGGCATTTATACGCACTAAAAGTTCATCAAAATCAAAAGGCTTTTTGATGTAGTCATCTGCTCCTACTTCAAAGCCGTGTGAGAGTGAAGCAATGTCGGTCAGTGCTGTGATGAAGATTGTAGGTGTCTTATCACCGCTTTCACGCAAGCTTTGCAAAAGTTCAAAACCACTTAGATGAGCAACATTGACATCAAATAAGAAGAGGTCGAAATGCTCTGAAAATGTAGCATCGAGTGCCTTTTGTCCATCATCTACATGGATAACTATAAAGGCTTCACTCTCAAGCAGTTCCATTAAGGTTTCAGATAAAATCGTGTCATCTTCGAGTAGGAGTATTTTTAACATAGAGAGATTGTACTTAAATGTGTGTTAGCGTAATGTTAATAAATAGTAAATAAAATATTTATATCAATATATCTTGATATAAGTATTTGTTTTGTTGCTTTTATAATGCTAAAATGTGTACAAATTTAATTTTATGAGTTTGAAATGCAAAATAAGAAACCATTTTTATCAGTAGTAGCACCTTGTTATAATGAAGAGGATGTAATTGATATATTTTTAGAAAAGATTTTTGCTGTTTTAACAGAACTAAATAAATCGTATGAAATTGTTTTTGTTAATGATGGTAGTAGTGACAGAACTTTAGAGATTTTAATTACGAAGGCAGAAGAGTATGATGCTATTCGGGTTATAAATCTCTCCCGTAACTTTGGAAAAGAAGCAGCACTTAGCGCTGGACTTGACATGACATTTGGGGAAGTTGTAGTTCCTATAGATGTTGACCTGCAAGATCCACCTGATCTTATTTTAGATTTTGTAAAGAAATATGAAGAAGGTTATGATGTTGTTGTTGGTAAAAGAGTTGATCGGACAACAGATTCCTTTGTAAAGCGTATAAGTGCAGAAACTTTTTATAAACTTCATAATAAAATCTCAGATATAGAAATTCCCAATAATGTTGGTGATTATAGGCTCATGTCTCGTAGGGTTATTAATGAATTAAAAAGACTTCCTGAAACACAGCGTTTTATGAAAGGTCTTTTTTCATGGCTTGGCTTTAAAACGGCAATTGTTGAGTACAAGAGAGAAGCAAGAGTTGCAGGAGAAACAAGTTTTAATGGTTGGAAATTATGGAATTTTGCACTCGATGGAATTACAAGTTTTTCAACTGCACCACTTCGGATGTGGTTGTATATAGGTATAACTTTAGCATCTATCTCATTTGTATATGGTTTTTTCATTATTTTAAAAACACTCATATTTGGTATTAGTTCCCCTGGATATGCTTCTATAATTACGATTATATTATTCTTGGGTGGAATACAGTTAGTTGGTATTGGAATGCTTGGTGAATATGTAGGTAGAATATATATAGAATCAAAAAATAGACCTATTTATATTATAGAAGATGAATATTAGTAATCATATTCATCAGTTAATTAAATATGCTTTTTTTGGTGTAATTGCAACACTTGTGCATCTTTTAACTGCATGGATACTTATCTTTTTTTCTATAGCGTCTGTCTTTATTGCCAATACTTTTGCATTTTTTACAGCGTTTATATTTTCTTATATCTTTCAGAGCCTATATGTTTTTAACACGGCATTCCATTTCAAAAAGTTTATCAAATTCTTTTTGGTACAGTATGGAACTTTTTTAGTTTCATACTTACTCTCAGATATGGTCCCCATAGTAAATGGGTATTTACATACTTTTCTTATTGTTACTATAATGCCTTTTATAACATTTATCATCCATAAGTTTTGGACTTTTAAATGATAGACTCTCTAGTAAAATATATTTTTTAGACATATATATTTTTTTTAAATTTTTACTATCTATTTTATTTATTTCATTCTTATTAATAACCACAAAATATCTATTTTTACTATTTTTTGTAATTTTTCTATACTCCTTAGGTGTTAAATCTTTTAAATTTTTACCTGTATTCATATAATATGCTGACGAAAAAGAAGTTCTTCCTATAAAATATATAGCTTCACCTTTTTTTACTTTATTTTTATATGTTTGTATAATATATTTTTCTGTTTTTATACTATCTGGTCTTATTATAATAAAGCTAATAGCAATTAAACTTATAATAGGAAGAAAGAGAGAAGTATATTGAATAATTTTTATGCGATTTAAAAAAATTTTTGCATTTTCTTTTGTAAAGAACAGAGCTAATAATATGGAAAATCCTCCTATAGACGGCAATATATAATACCAAAGTGTATTTGCACCCAAAGAGAAAAAAAGCATTATAAAAAGTGCCCATACTAAATAAAAAGAGAGAATATCATTTTTTAAAAAAGTAATAATTTTATATTTACTCACTGTTTTTATATGTTTTATCATAAAAGTAAGTGCTACAAAGCTCCAAGGAAAAGATGCAAGAAGCCAGTAAATCCATATCATTCCATGTGGTTCTTTATGGACATATCCATATTTATCTCCATGCCAACCTGTATCTAAAAATCTACCTAAATTCTCACCAACTATAAAATAGTATAAGAAACCAGGATTTTTTATCTCTTGAGCTGTGTACCATGGAACAAATATAAGGCACATTAGTAAAAGTCCTTTAATCCATGGAAAAAGTTTGAGTGAAATTATCCTTTTTTTATAAGAAAGCAATATCCATATTGTAATAATACCACCTATAATAACCAATGCTAATGGACCTTTTGTTAAAATACCTAATCCAGCACCTACAAAAAATAGATATTTCCAATATGATGTATTATGCCCATTTGCAACTAGTAAAAAAGATACAAGTGATAAAGTAGTTCCAAAAACTAAAAAAGGATCAGTCGTAACTACACCACTGAGAACAAAAACAACACTACTACTTACATATATTAATGAGGCTAAAACTGCAGTAAGTTTATTATGAAGTGTTAATACCAACTTATATATTAACCATACTGTAGCTAGTGTTATAAAGAGAGAAGGTAAACGCGGTACAAAATCAGCTACTGGAAAAATTTTATAAGAAAGTGCTTCAAACCAAAAGGCAAGAGGTGGCTTTCCTAAAAAAGGCTCATGATATTTAAAAAATGGAGTAATCCAATCATTTAAATTTGACATCATAAGTGCCGTATTAGCATATCTCGCTTCCGTTGTATCAGTAAGTGGTAATAAGAAGATAGAAACTACTCTTATTCCAATAATACACCAAAATAATATACTTAGATTTCTAATATAAGTATTGTTTTTTTCTATCATTTTTTTCCTTATTTTTCTACTACTGGTATTACAATGTTGTACTTAACTTTCGCACCTAAATTCAAAATAAATCTTGAGTTGTGCAAGAAGTCTAATATAGTAATTATACTGGTAAAATTCTTATTGTTCTATATAATCTCATCACTTTATAGGTAAATCCCACGAGAATTGATAACAATTTTCAAAGGTAAAAAATAGGCTCAAAAATTGCTTTCTGTGGTTAGAAAAGATGAAACTAAAGAAGAAAAAATACTATTTGGGGCTAAATCTACTATGGCAAATATTGCTCATGGTTGTCGATATGATGATTTAGCTTCTGATTTGTTTGAAATATAATTAACTGCACTGATAAGGTTGTTTGATTCAGTCTCATCGGATTTACCTAACTATCTTCAAGTTTATCTAAAACAAGGGCTGTTAAAAAACAGCGTGTGTCTTGAACTTTTATACACTAATTTATAATTTTTAAAATTTTGTTCTATTAAATTATCATTATTATTTTGTACAACAATAAAATATCTTTTATTTGTATTATTATTAGCAATCTGTTTTAACTCCTTAAAAGAAATTATATTGACTTTTTTATTCATATAATAAGTCTCAGAAAATTCTTTATTATTTAAAAAATAGATAGGTTCATTATGTTTAGCCAAATGATGGTATTTTTGAATTAAAAACTTTTCAGTTTTTAATTTAGGTGCATTCTTCATTACATAAAATGCTCCAAAAAATCCTATGAGAGGTACAAATAATGTACTTATTAAAAATAATTTTCTTTGTTTTTTTAGAACAATAGCATCTAAACTATTATAATATATTGCAAAGAGGATGCCTAATGCAGGAAAACCATATAATAGATAAGTTTCTGTAACATTTGCTGCCATAGTGAAAAATAACATAGGAAACAACATCCAAATAACATAAAAAGATATTTCATCTGTTTGTAACTGAGTAAATAAGATTTTATATTTTTCTTTATTAAATAAATTTTTTAAAACAAGCCAAATGCCTATTAATCCCCATGGTAAAGAGCAATATAACCACATAAGCCAGACAGTACCCTTTGGTTTATGATGTGCAGTACCATAAAGGTCCCCTTTCCAGCCAGGATCTAAAAATCTATCAAAATGTTCTCCTATAATAAAGTAGTGTAAAAAACCTGGCGTTTTGTTTTCGGCTAAGATATACCAAGGAAGTGCTATCAACAGCATTAAAACTAGACCACCACCCCATGGAAGAAGCAATATAGATTTGATTCTTTTTTTAAAAGAAAAAAGTATCCATATAAAAATTGTTCCTCCGACTAAAACAATTGCTAAAGGACCTTTTGCCAATAAGCCTATACCTAATCCGACAAAAAACAGATAACCCCAATATTTTTTATGTCCATTTAATAACATAATAAAAGAAGCAAATGATAAAGTTGTGGCAAATGTAAGATATGTATCAAGTATAACAGCTCCAGAAAGTGCATAGACCAAGAGTGAACTAAAATATATAATGATGGCCCAAAGTGCTGTTATTTTATCTTTTAATGTAAGTATTAATCTATAGATTATCCATGCTGTAAGAAGTGTTATAATTAAAGAGGGAACTCTTGGACTAAAGTCATGAATTCCAAATATATCATATGATAGTGCTTGAAACCAAAATGCCAATGGCGGTTTCCCCCAATATGGAACACCATAATCAAAATAGGGTGTAATCCAATCTTGCGTTTTTGACATAATTAGTGCGATATTTGCATAGCGTGCTTCTGTAGTATCCATCAGTGGCAAGTAAATTATTAGAAGTATTCGTGAAAGAACAATTCCCCAAAATAAAATAATTAAGCGTCGTATTTCTTGTTGCACCTATTTTCCTTTAAAACTTCTAAAGTATTTTTTTAAACTCTCTTGCATCCGCAATGATAGATGATACCTATGCCATCTCTCGTTATTATCGTAAAACCTGAAGTGTAATTTTTTAATTGAAAAATTGTATCTATTTTTACCTTAAGGCATCTCTTTCATTTGTAATTATAGAGTTTTTAGATGAAATGAGAATGAATTGGTTTTGATTTTCTACAATGTGATTTATGGAATTATTAGAAGTTGCCGACAAAAGTTTTTACATGAAAACTACTGAATGACAAAATTGATGATATAAACATTTCGTATCTGTCCATCAGTAAGTATGGAGTTGAGGTTGGCTTTTATTTTCTTACAAATTTTTGATTTACCCATATCTGAAGTAATGCTTTGGGCTGTTTGGTTGCTTAAAATCATCATAATGTTATCGCGAATGATAGCATTTTTTGCATCAAGTTCTTTTGAGAGTTCCTTATAATCAAGCTCTAAGGTGAGGGTTGCTTTAAGATAAACATCTTTGCCATTTATTGTTTTTAGATTTACCCTAAAGGGCTTGAGTGGATAAAGAGGACCTATTTTTGTAAGTGTTTCATCGGTAGTGTTTTGCTCTTGTCTGCTTACCTGCGTTTGGGTAGTGTCAATTTTGTTAAGATACCAAAAAGCTGCTGCTGAAGCACCTAAAAGAGTGATGATTAAAATGATAACAATAGTGATTAAAGTTTTATTTGAACCGTTTTTCGCCACAGAAAATCCTTTTTATAAATGATAGCTAAAAAGTAGTTTATTTTTCAAGTTAAAAAACAACGCTTACTACAGTTCCATTTCCCTCTTCTGATTTTATTTGCAGAGTACCATTATGCATAAAAACGCTATTTTGCACGATGCTCAGACCAAGACCAAACCCTGCAATCTTTTTATTTCTTGCACTATCTGCTCTGTAAAATCTCTCTGTAATTTTTTGAAGATGCTCTTTTGGTATTCCTATGCCCTCATCTTCAATAGTAAAATGAATTTTTGAATCTTGAAATAAAGAGAGTGTGATGGTTTTATCTTTTTGGGTATATTTAATTGCATTATCTATAAGGTTTGTAAAAAGTGACTCCATAAGTATGGGATTTGCTTTGAAGTTTATAGGCTCAATTTTTTTAATAGTAAGTTGTAAATTCTTTTCATTGAGTTGCGTTTGAAATTTGTCTATAGTTGCTAGTAACATAGAATCAAGTGGACAATTTTGAAATGATTCTTGAATGTTTTCTTTGGAGTATTTTGTTAAAAGTAGAAGCTGGTTTACAATGCGTGTAATTTGCCACGACTGTTTTTGTATGACCTTGAGTGATTTTTCATACTCTAGTGGTTTGCGTAGTTTTTTAAGCGTTATTTCTATCTCTCCCTGAATGACAGTAAGAGGCGTTTTTAGTTCATGAGAGACATCAGAATTAAATCTATCAAGACGCTCCACACCACCTTTGAGCCGTTTTATCATTGCATTAAAAGAGAGTACAAGTTCTCTTATTTCATCATTATTCTTTGGAATTTCAATCTCTTGTGTAAATTTTGTAACGCTAATATTTTTTGTACTCTCTCTTAGTTTATTGATGGGGAGTAGTATTTTATCTATGAGTTTACTT
>JALSWC010000106.1:396-1741 GCA_027060825.1 Sulfurimonas sp. | reverse complement strand
AATAACAATTTCATCTATTAAAAAATGATTTTGAAATATTTCTATTGTATATTCTATAATAGCTCTTCCAGCAAGTTTTGTAAACTGCTTTGGTAGAACAGTATTAAATCTTTCACCCTGTCCTCCTGCTAAAATAATGGCTATATTTTTACTCATATCTTCTCTCCTACAATAAAAAAATATCTATTCATCTTAAAAATTCTATCATTTGTATTATCAATAGATTTTATATCTTCTATATCAAAACCAAATATTTTCATTTGATACTTCCACCGTTTTGCACTGTACCATTTTTCTCTAAAGGCACTATCAAAAGGGTACATCCATCTTCCCATTAACTCATAAAAAGGTTTTAAAAATCCTAAAATAGACAGTGGTTTTCGCTCACCAATCACAATGTTTCCATCACTCTTTAAAACCCTATAAATCTCACTAAGTGCCTCTTTAAGGTAGGTGTGTTGCAAAACCTCAAAACTCATAACAATATCAAAACTTTTATCTTCAAAAGGGATTTTATAAACACTTCCTTTTTTAATATTGTCACTTTCAAAAGTTGGGTCAACACCTATAAATTGATAATTTGGATATTTTTTTTGCAACTCATTAATAATGACACCCTTGCCACACCCAATATCTAAAACTTTTAAACTTTTATTTTTATCAAATCTCTTTTCAAAGGCTTCAATGTAAGCTTTGTCCATATAAGATAAAGTATCAGTTACAACAGAATCGGTCATAGCGAATGCACTGCCTACATAACTCTCTTGCTCTTCTATCTTCGTAATATCAAGTTTATTATACTCTATTAGAGCATCTATAAAAAACTTATTTGTCCAATTAACAAAATCAAAACTTCCATATCTTCCCCAAAAAGGCATACTTGCACTAAACCCACCTTTCATAGATGAAGATTTTATCTGCTTTGTTTTAAGATAAAAAGCTGTATTTATAGCACATTTTTTATACTCTTCATTTTTTGTTATCTCATAAAGTCTGCTTGCAACACTAAGCCATTGAGAAAGACCAGTCATACATCTCTCACTATTAACACAATTAAAATTTTCATCATATTGTGAGCATAAAATCAAATCTTCACTTAAATTCATATTTTTGAAATTGCTAGCATTATTTAAAATAGCATCTAAAATCTTTTCTTCTTGAGTGTATTCATAAATATCTAATAACCCCTCTAAAATATAAATAAGAGTATGTAAATAAGCAGGTACTTCTTTAGTAAATGAGGCGTATTTAAAATATCCATTTTCTAGCTGTTGCAATAAAACCCACTCTATATTTTTTAAAGCACTCTCGCTAAACATTTTATTATTTAAAATCATTACAGATT
>JALSWC010000106.1:0-386 GCA_027060825.1 Sulfurimonas sp. | reverse complement strand
TGTTATAAGCATACTTTTCCCAACTACCATCTTCTTCTTGTACTTCCATCAACCAATTTGAGGCTTTTTCTATAGCATTTTTATATTTTTCATCATTCGTAAATTCATAGAGAGCATTCAATCCAAAAAGAACCTGCCCTGTATCAAATACAAAAGGTTGATTATTGTCAATCTCACTAAAACTACCATTACTATTTTGAATCTTTAAAAGCCAATCACCAGCCTTTAGAGCAGAATTTACATATTTTTCATCTTTAAATTTTAAAAGTGTAGGAATAATATATCCTGTAGTTTCAATATAACTTGCATCTCTTCCACTAATAAAACTAAACTTTCGACTATATCCACCATCACTATTTTGCATATACAAAAGCCAATCAGCAGCC
>JALSWC010000105.1 GCA_027060825.1 Sulfurimonas sp. | reverse complement strand
AAACTACATATTTTAAAACCAACAAAAATAGATGGTTGGTATTTTGATGTCAATGATGATTTTTTAGCTTTTGCAAAAAATGACACTATAACAATAGTTGATGAAAATTTAAATGTAGTTAAAAGATATAAAATCAACCTTCTCCCAGATGTTTATAGCTACACGATAGATAAAAACAACACAGCTTATATAAAAGATGAGTATGTGTATCTAAATGGTAAAAAAATATTTAAAGAAAAAGATATAGATACAGATTTGGCATTTGATAATAATCGTTTGGCAATTATAAGCTATGATGACTATAAAAATATCCTATATTTCGATATTTTTAAAGATAAAAAACATATAAAAAGTTACACAATTAAACCAAAAGAGAATCTAAAATATATAAACAGTACCATTTTTTATAGAAATATTATAATCATCTCATGTAGCTCTAAAACACTCATTATAAAAAACGGTAAGATTCTAAAAGAGATTAGCTACAAATATCCTCATGGCAATCTTGATACACTCAAAAAAGTAAAAAACAATGCCTACCTCAGTTATAACAACAAATTAAAAGAGATAGATTTAAATACTTTAAAAGTAAAATATATAGCCTCAAACGGATATAGATACCAAAAAGGGGATGATTTTTTAATGTATAAAGATAAACTGTTATCTATTGCTTTAAATATAGATTTTAAAGATAGGAAAATCTCTATTATCCCAACAGATTCAATTTATCACTATTTTGCACTTAAAAACTATGCTATCGTTTGGTTTAAAAATGAGTTAAATGCCATTTATGCTTTTTCTAAAGAGAAAACATATAAACTCATCCTTGCTTCAAAACATAACAAAATTTTTAATGTGTTGGGTTTAGAGGATAATAGTTTTGCAGTTGTTGATGGGTTTGGTGTGAAGATTATTAATTTAGATTTAATAGAGAGATAAAAATATGATAGTATCTAATGTGATTTATGATAAAATTCTTAAATAGACTATGGATATGGAGAGTAAAAAAATGATAGAGTATCCAAAAAAAGAGTTTCAAGAGTATAACGGTTTTACATTCGATTTTTACAGAGATTCTATAGACAAATGTGGCGTGATAAGCGAAGAGTGCGATGTTTGTGGTGGTAAAATGGAGATTGAAGATAATGGATATGAAAGTGGCGATGTGAGTGTTACTGACATTCATGCAAAGTGTAGCAAATGTGATTATTGGCAAAAGAGAAAGATTAAAGCTGGTGATACTTATAGAGATAGATACGAAAATAGCGCTATTGTTAAAAGATATGATGAAAAAAACTATCTTACTATTTACAATATCAAATATCAAGACGAAATAGTTGTTTTTACCACTGTTTTTCAAAAAGAGAAGAAAAATGAAGATGATGAGGATTTTGATATCGACTTTTTTGAAAAGAAATTTGATGAACTTGAAGATTTTTATAAAAATGGAATCCAAAAGCAACCATTATCTAATGACAAACAGAGAAATAGCATAATACAAAATGATTTTTTCAAAATATTTATAAAAGGGAAGGTTGGATTAGCGAAGACTTTTTGGATTTTTTATATTGGGGTGGCTTTGAGTGTAGCACTTCTTCTTGATTTTGTTGCTTTACCACAACATGATTTAGCTTTATATAATTTACTTTCTTTCTTTTTACTTGTTTACAAACCTATCGTGCTTATAGCTCTTTTTAGAGCTGTTTCACTCTATAAAGGAAGTAAGATATGGGCAGTTTTAACGAAGATTA
>JALSWC010000104.1 GCA_027060825.1 Sulfurimonas sp. | reverse complement strand
TTTGAGAAATTGCTTGAGAAAGTTAGTAGATAATAAAAGAGTAGATTTTTTGGATTATCTCAAAGATGTGAGAGGTTATTCTGATTTGACACTCAAAAGTTATGATGAAGCACTCCGTGAAGCATTTGCTTTTATGGAAATAGTAGAAGAAAATGGAAAAACAATATTTAATCTTATGCCCTACAGACATCATATTGTTTCTTTAAATGCTAAGACAATAAGTAAAAAATTGAGTGCAGTACGAAGTTTTACAACATATCTTAATGATAATGATATGAAAATTTTACTCAAAGGTGATGCGAGTATAAAAGTGGCGAAAACCTTGCCTAAGCCTATTTCTCATGAACATATTCTAGAGGCATTACAACAGGCTGATTTATTTGAACGGGTTGTTGTTGTGATGCTTTATACTTTTGGTCTGCGTATCTCTGAACTCTCTCATATTGAATTGCAAGATGTCTCTTTAGAGTGGCTAAGAGTGACAGGGAAAGGAAATAAGCAAAGAGATATTCCAATGTTGGATGCTACAAAAAAGATTCTTGATGAATATTTAGAGGTTTATAGTCCAAAAAGATTTCTTTTTGAAAAAAAAGGCGAAAAATTAAGCGAAAATAGTTTAAGATATATGATTAATAAAGTATTTATGCGTATTGGTCTAAAAGTAACACCGCATCAACTGCGTCACTCTTATGCAACTTCACTCCTAAATGGTGGAGCACCTATAGTAGATGTGAGTGAATTATTAGGTCATTCATCAATGGCAACAACACAGATATATACAAAATTAGGAAGTGCATTGAAACAACAAAATTATAATAAAGCACATCCTCTTTGTGGTGGAGAGAAGTAGTGTTTAGTAAAATATTTGAAGCTATGTATCTAAAAATATTCGTAAATATTGTTCCGAAGCGTTTTAGCACTCTTGTATATATTGAAGTACGCTCGCGAAAAGCTCTTTTAAGTAGTGTTGAAAAAGAGTTTGAAACTCTAGAGTGTGATGAAAATATGTATGAATTTATAACTGCATATACTTCCGAATCTCCTTACTCTTATATCTCTGTTTTAGATATGTCACACTCACAAGGTGCGTTACCTACCTGCTCAAAAGCAAGAATGAAATTTTATGAGGACATTGATAATGGAGAGTATAAATGTATTCATAATTGGACATACTATACTGAAAAAGAGAATCTTTTAGTGATTAAAAAACGCTATGCTACTATAGGTGTTGATTATATTTTTTCACCTTTTAGTATTTTATCCTCTTTTTTTAAAGATAAAATAGATAATAAATTAGCGATGTATATTCTTGTGGAAGAGAATTTTTTATCTTTAGCTATATTTGAAAATTCTCAACTTCTTTATGGACATCATCTTGATATGATGACAAAAGATGATTTAGATGGAATGAGTTTGCAAGATGATGAGAATGATGAAGGAGATGTTAATCAGTTTTTATCTAATGATGGAGATATAGATTTAGATGATTTCTCTGCACTAGATGATGGAAATGCAGAGTTAGAAGATTTTGGAAATATTGAAGATTTAGACTCTTTAGAAGATTTAGATGAATTTTCAGATTCTAAAGATATGGAAGAAGAGTTGTCAGAATCGACTGATACGCTTGAAGAGGCAGATGATAATAAGTTTAATGAAGATTACCAGCGTTTTACCCTTATTCAAGGTTCCGTGGGGCAATTTTATAAAGATGTGCGTTTTGAGAGCCGATTTGTAGAAAATGTTTATGTAGCTGATTCTGTTGGGGTGACAAAGGATTTTAAAAAGTATCTTGAAGAGGAGATGTTTTTTAATGTCTATATTCGACAAACAGATTTAGCTCTTGAAGTGTGTGAACTTGCAAAAAGAGAGTTAAAATTATGAAATACAGTTATATACAAGCACGAAAAAAAACACCTTTTACAGAAGATGTACAGCTTGTAATTGCATTTTTTTCTATTACAATAATTATGCTCTTTACAACATATATTTTTCTTCTTTATAAAGATTATAATTTTCAAAAAGATAAAAATCATATTTTATCAACACAGGTAGAGCTTAAAAAAAACATTCTTGATATGAAAAAGAAAATAGCATTTGTGCAAACACAGGAGGCATTTGGCATGAAAATTTATACACAAAATAGTGTTTTAAAAGATTCAATTTCAAACCTTTTTGACCTTGTACCACAGCGAATTACACTTTCTGAAGCAAAACTTCTAAAAAATGGACTTATTTTATATGGTATAACACCAAATAAAGATGTCTATAATTTTATGCTTCAAGCACCACTTCGTTCAATATTTCAAGAGACTTACAGTAGTTTTTACCCCACAAAAAAGGGCTGGTTGCGTTTTGTTTCTACAAACTATATGAAAGATGATTTTAGTAGTGAGGTGGGGTCTGATGAAAATTAATATCTCTCGTCATCATCTCTATATTTTACTCTCGTCACTGTTTCTTCTTCTTTTTGTGTTGCTTTTTGCTTTTCTTATCCTGATTCCAAAAGGAAAAGAGTATAGGCAAAAGCGTGTAGAATTTCAAAAGATGAGTGCAAAGTTACAAAAATATCAAAATTATCATGATAAAGTTTACACTACTTTGAAAAATTTACAGAGTAAAAATAGACATATTATTACTGCCTTTGAGAATAAATTTGATGCAAATAGATTTAAAAAAGAGCATAAAAATTATTTCTCATCCCTGCATCTTTTAAAAATATCAAAGGCAGGTCAAGAGGATGGTTTTGATGTTTATGAGGTCAATACAACTTCAAGTATAGCTTCTCCTAAAAATTTCTACAATTTTCTAGATTCTCTTAATAAAAGTGATTGGATAATAGGCGTTAATTTTCCCATTATTTTTAAACGAAAAGGGGAGTTAATAGCCTCTTCTTTTACTATGAAAGTTTACTGCAATAAAGAAGATAGTAACACAACTGCTTCTGCATCCAAAGCTAAATAGCCTCTAAGTTTTGGCTCTATTTTTAACATTCGCATCTGCTCTTTGAATTTTTTATCCATTTTTTCACTTTTTACAAAGGGTGCGATAAATATAAATGTTTTATGAAAGACTACAATATATTTTCGACCAAGAACAACTGCCTCTTCTGTTTTAAGTAACGCCCTCTCTTTTGCACTTATAATATGCCCTTGTGATTTAAGGTATTTATCTATTGCGTAAATATCACTTCGTTTAGAGTGGGTTGTTTGAAAATAGGCAAGTTTATTATATGTTTGTATTTCTACCTTTTTAATGAGTGTCTCGACATCATAGTCCATATAGGCAAAACTGCGTTTGATGCCCTCTTTATACTTTGCTAAAAGAGGTGTAGTATGGAGTTTGCGAAAGCTATTTCGTTTATATTTTTCATCACTATTACTTTCATCTTCAAAATAGCGTATATTTTTTTTGTGGAGATACTCTAAGAGGTCAGATTTATCAACTTGTAAGAGTGGATGGTAGAGCGTATAGCCATTGCGTTTGGAAATACTTTGCATTCCTGTAAGCTCTGCACATCCAGCTCCTTTGCAAAATTGCATCAGCATCCACTCAAATCTATCGCCTAAATGGTGTGCTGTGA
This sequence comes from Sulfurimonas sp., assembly GCA_027060825.1. GTDB lineage: Bacteria > Campylobacterota > Campylobacteria > Campylobacterales > Sulfurimonadaceae > Sulfurimonas. Next base: position 2,716 of record JALSWC010000104.1, on the reverse strand, counting down.
GTAGGATAGTATAATTATATTCTTTTATAAGTGTTTCAAAAAAATCATAACGAATTTTACGAGCATTTGACTCAAAGTTAGATGCAATTCTTTTTGCCCTATGCACAAAACATTGTAAATCATATTTCTTTGCAAGCTCTTGTGCATAAGTGACTTCCTCTTGACTCTGCCGACGCACGCCATAATCAACAATGGCAATATCAAAGGAGATGTTATTTTCAAGCAGAAGAAAGAAGAGGGCAGTGGAGTCGCCTCCAGCAGAAAATGCTAGAAGATTTTTCTGCTCTTTTAAGAGTTTTTTATTTTGTAGCATTATCAACAGTAGCTGTTAGAATGTTGCCTACAAGCTCCGTGATTTTTGCATTGTAAATTGTACCAAACTCTAAATCAGCATCTACAGCTCTGTCATTTACATAGATTTCACCATCTATTTCTGGTGCCCAAAGCAATTCTCTTGCACTTAAAAGATACTCATGCTCATCACTCTCTCCATCTATGACAATTTGGCGTGTTTGCCCTATCTCTTTTTGGAGTGATTTTTTTGTAGCTTTAGCAACGATGTCGCCTAAAATTTCTGCTCGTTCTGCTTTTACTTCCTCAGAAATTTTATTTTCCATCTCATGTGCAGAAGTTGTCTCTTCATCAGAGTATGCAAAAACATTGACACGGTCAAAGCCAAAACTTTCAGCAAATGCACACATCTCATCAAACATCTCTTGCGTTTCATATGGATGCCCAACAATGAAACTTGTACGGACAAATGAGTTTGGAAGTGAACGCATAAAGTTGAGTAGCTCTAAAGTCTTCTCTTTTCCAAATCCTCGTTTCATAATTCGTAGCATATCATCGTTGATGTGCTGGATAGGCATATCAAAATAGTTATGAAAAATTTTACTTTTTGCAATGTTTTTTAGAAGTGATAGCGTTGTCGTTGATGGGTAAAGATATAAAATTCGTGCTGATTTTACACCCTCTATGAGTTCTATTCTTTGCATTAAAAGGCTGAGTCCATCTTTGATATTTTGGTCACGAAGGAATGAAGAAGAGTCTTGAGAAACAAAAGAGAAATCCCAATATCCTTTTGCCACAAGCAACTCAACCTCTTTTGCAATGGAGTCTAAATTACGAGAGTGGAGTTTGCCTTTAAAGGATGGAATGGCACAAAAGCTACATGTTTGGTTACACCCCTCACTAAGTTTAATGTAAGCGTGGTAACTTGAACCAGTTACAACACGCTCTGCCCCATCAATGAGATAGACTTCATCAGAGAAACGGCTCTTTTTCTCTTGTAAAAGTTCATCTATTCTCTCATAATCACCCACACCTGTAAAGATGTCCACTTCTGGAATCTGCTCCATAAGCTCCTCTTGATAACGCTCACTCAGACATCCTGCCATCACAAGTAAAGAGTCCTCTTTTCGTGCTTCATGCAAAGAGAGAACAGTGTTTAAAGACTCCTCTTTTGCAGCGTCAATAAATCCACAGGTATTGACAATTATTACATCAGCTTCTTCATTGTTGTCGGTGAGTTCAAAGTTTTTGAGTCTGCCCATCATAACTTCAGTATCTACTAGATTTTTTGTACAGCCAAGTGAGACTATATGGAGTTTGTTGCTCATAGTTTTTCTTCTTTAAATTTTTTTGTAATTATAGCGTATAATGTCGTTATGAAAATATATGACATAATTATTTTAGGAGCAGGGGCATCTGGTTTGATGTGTGCTGCAAATTTGGGTAAAAAAAAGAGTGTAGCCATTATTGATGGAAATGAAAAGGTAGCAAAAAAGCTTAAAATTTCTGGTGGTGGCAAGTGTAATATTACCAATGCAAGTGTGCAATTAGAAAATTATGAGGGCAATAGTGAACTTATAGCAAAAGTATTGAAAAAGTTTTCACGAGATAGATTGCTTGAGTGGTTGGAGAGAAATCGAGTAGAGTTGGAGCTGAGAAAAGGGCGATATTACTTTTGTAAAGAGAGTGCAGAGGAGATTATAGAGTTGCTCAAACGCAGTGCGAAACACTCTGAATTTATTTTAAATCATACAATAATCTCTGTGACAAAAGATGATGCACTTTTTACGATTGAAACAGATAAGAGAAGTTTTCAGGCAAATAAAGTGGTAGTAGCAACTGGAGGAGAGAGCTTTAAAAATATAGGGGCAAGTGCCATTGGATTAGAGATAGCAAAAAGTTTTGACATAGCAGTGAAAAACTTCTCTCCTGCTCTTGTTGGTTTGACTTTGCAAAAAGAGCAGTTTTGGATGAAAGAGTTGAGTGGTTTAAGTGCCTTTGTAAAGATAAAAGTAGCACAGAGAGTGATAGAAGAAGAGATGCTTTTTGCACACAAAGGCATCAGTGGACCTGCTGTACTTTCTGCCTCTTTGTATTGGAAAAAAGGCGACATAAGCATAGATTTTTTACCAAATAAAAGTGTTATAGAGATGACAAAAAATAGTAAAAAACTTGTAAGTTCTGTTTTGCCTCTACCCAAACGACTTGCAAAAGCACTTCTAAACGCAGTAGGGTGCAGAGATAAAGAGTGTAGTAAGCTTACAAAAGAGGATAAATTGTTACTAAATAATCTCCATAACTACACTTTTGCTCCTGCTGGAAATTTTGGTTTTACAAAGGCTGAGGTAAGTCGTGGAGGCATTTTGGCAGAGGAGTTGGATTTTGCAACACTTGAGGCAAAAAAAGTAAAAAATCTTTACTTTAT